>PIVY01000450.1 GCA_003353795.1 bacterium | reverse complement strand
GCGCTCGCGCCCCGGGTAGCCCTGGGGGTCGATGGCGTGGTCGGCCTGCGTGCGGGCCAGATCGTAGCTGCGGTCGCTCTTGCTGAAGGTGAGGCCGGCGCCGCCGTGTAGCGCATCGCTCGGGCGCAGGCCGTAGACGTCGTGGCCGACTTCTCTGCCCACGGGGCCGCAGTCGTCGCGGCCGTAGCCCAGGGTCACGGTCACCGTGTGCGCGGCGTGGCCGGGCAGGATGTAGGCCGGCATCTGGCGCTTGCGGCCGTGGAACTCGAGTTCCAGCAGATCGCCGTGCTTGATGCCCATCTCGTCGCCGGTGGCCGGGCTCATGGCCGCCACGTTGTCCCAGACCACCTTGGTGGCGAAGTCGGGCATTTCCTGCAGCCAGGCGTTGTCGGCGAAGCGACCGTCGTGGAGGCAGGGGTCGGCGGCGATGACCAGTTCCAGGTGGCCGGCCGAGGGTGCGTCGCCGATGGGCAGCCGGAGGCCAGTGCCGTTGAGGCGCAGGGCTGCGCCCGTGCTATCGTCGGCGGGCAGGAAGCCGTCGTGCAGGAAGCTTCGCCAGCGCTCCTCGAAGCGAGGGTTGTTGCTGGGCGCGTCGCCGCGGCCGCCCTGGCTCAGGTGGAACGACGTGCGGACGATGTCGTGACCTCGCGGCGCCGCAGCGCCGGTGAGCACGGCAAGCAGCCAGAGGTCGGATCGGGCCCCGTGCAGGGGCTCGATGAGGGGCTGGACCGCGAGCACGCTACCGTCGGCGGCGATCGCGTCGCCCCAGCTCTCGAGGTAGTGGGTCTGCGGCAGGTGCCAGGTGCAGAGCGCGCTGGTGGCGTCCTCGTGGCTGGCGAGGCTGATCGTGGTCCCGGCGCGTCCGATGGCGCCGGCCAGGTCGAGGTCCGCCGGCGCCGTGGCTACCGGGTTGCCGCCCAGGATGACCAGCGTGTCGATGCGGCCGCCGGCGAGGTCGCTCAAGAGCCGGCCGAGGTCGGGGTCAGCAGCGGCGACGTCGATGAAG
>PIVY01000268.1 GCA_003353795.1 bacterium | reverse complement strand
GGCGGCGGCGCGCACGAGGGCGCTGCCGTCGGGCGGCCGCAGGTCCGCGCAATCGCCACGGCCGAGCCGAAGCCGATCCGCACGGTGAAGCAGGCGAAGCAGACGCCGGAATGGGACATTCCGGGCGGCTGGAAGGACGCCTGCCGGAAGGACATGGACCGGTGCTTCAACACGTTCAAGACCCTGAGCTACGTGCGGGCCAGCGAGTACAAGAAGGCGGTGGCGGCGTACGGCGAGCGCGCGGAGGTGCTCTACGTCGTCTGCGTGTTCAAGCAGAAGCGTCTGGGCGACGGCCAATTCGATCGGCGCACGCTGCGCATCACCGTGTCCGACGTGAACGACGGAATGCCCGTGGCGGTCGAAACCACGTCGTCGAACGTTGACGGCCAATCCGTGCGCATGCTGGCGCAAATCGGCGTGAACCTCGACGCCGAGATCGAGTACTCCGACGTCCCGGGTGCCTACTACCGCGGCACGCCGGTGCCGCCGAAGAACGGCGGGCGCGCCGTCTTCCTGCAGCCCCCCGACGACTGGGCCGAGTTCGGGTACCCACGGACGTCGCCGACGGGCCAGCGCATGCTCTTCCGAGTGGACGGCAACATGCCCGGCCTGCGAGAGGCCGGGGCGACCTGGGCGCGCGAGTACAACGCGTTTCTCATCGGCAAGTGCGGGTTCTCCCAGTCCATCGCCGACCGCCGCATCTTCTTCAAGTTCGACGGCAAGGGCGGCATGCTTGTCGTGGGTGTGCACGTGGACGACAACTGGCGGCTCAGCACGTCGCCGACCTTGGCCGCGGACTTCTCAGCCCGGTGGGCAAGGGAGTACGGAGCCGCCGCCCCCGACGACGGACGGACCTTCTGCGGCGTGACGTATGAGCGCGTAGCGGACGGCAGCCTGCGGCTCAGCTGTCTGAAGGTGATCAACGACTTGGAGCTCAAGCTCAAGATGCACCCGCAGCACTCAGGCGCCAGCCACGACTCCCCGATGGCTGCAGACGGGCTGACAAGGCTCCGCTTGCCGCAGAGCGAGAGCAACCCGCTCATGCCCCCGGCGATAAAAGGGGCGGCCCGCAGCATCGTCGGCTCGGCAGGATGGGTCGCCACGGCGGTGAGGCCGGACGTGCAGTTCTCGTTCGTCGCCGTGTCCCAGAGCCTGGGGAGCGACTTCACGCTGGAGGCGTGGAAGGCGGTGCTGCGCCTGGGCCACTACCTGGTGGCAACCAAGGACCTCAAGCTGACCTATCGGAAGGCGGCTGCCGGCGAGCGCTGCGCCGCTTGGTGCGACTCGTCGAGCTGCAACCGCGGCGCCGGCGAGAGCTACGGTGGTTTCGGTTTCGGGTGGCCGAGCAGCGGTCTGATCGCGTGGCGCGTCCTGGTGCCGAAGCGGCTCACGGACAGCTCCTGGGGATCCGAGCTCATCTTGGCGACGCTGGTGCTCAAGGCGATCCTTGCGCTGCGCATTCAGCTCCGCGAGCTCAGCACGACCTTCGACCGGCCCACGGTCGTGCACATGGACGCGGCCGCCGTGCTGCTCGGGCGCCAGGCCGAGCACCTCTCGCGTAACAGCCGGTACATGGCGGCGCGGTATGCAATGATCCGCGAGGCCGAGAACGCGCAGGCACTGGAGTACGTTAAGATCCTCGGGAGCCTCAACGTGGCCGACCTGTTCTCCAAGCCACTCGTGGGGGCGGCATTCCGTCTGATGCGCGGGATGGCGCTGGGACTCAGGGGGTAGGCCTCGAGGCTCTCATGCCCGCCGGCCTGCTCCCTCGAGGGGGCGTATGGGGAATGCGGGGCCGCGGAATCGCGGCCCCAATCGGCCCGCTAAGCATTCTTGCCAAGATGCTTATCGGCGACGGTGATTGGCTTGGAGTTTGGACCGGGAATTGTTTGGGCGCGTACGCACCACTGCAAACAGCTGCTTGCTCTGTTTGCAGTGCGTGGCGGCACAACCACTTCCTTGTTCATCTCTGCCACCACCAGGTATGAGGGAGAGAGAGAGAGAGAGAGAGAGAGACGGAATGAACAAGAGGCAGAGCGCACAAACTAGTGCCACTCGCCAGAGGCAGAGCGCACAAACTAGTGCCACTCGCCCAGGCAGAGCGCACAACCGTGCCACTCGCCCGCGTAAACTAACGCGCCCTTGCCCGCATGGAGAAGGCAACCTCTGTCAGCCATGCAATCTGCGTGATGACACAACCACTTCCTTGTTCATCTCTGCCACCACCAGTGAACGGCAACCGCCCTCTTCACCTGCTTTGCTAAACTAGACTAAGCCGCGTAATACCAGTAAACTACTAGAGTATTTCCCATATGGACGAAACTATGAGGACTCCAACGTCCCCGCACGACCTCATCAACGCTTCCTCAGCCTCCGGCCGACACGCCGGCTCGGGGCAGTTGGCAGATTACGGGACCGTCTCCGCGATGAAGAAATCCGTGGAGAGTTCCCTGACGAAGAACTATGGAATGCCGGCTGGCGTGCTGGGCGACGGAAGGGTCCTTTCCGGCGCGGTTAGCTTGACCGAGGGCCAGTTGAGCAGTACTCCCGTTGAGTTCTGGATGCCCGCCCAAAAGGCGGCGTCCGCGGACCTGGCGAGGGTTTCCGCAACGGCCGAGGTCGCGAGCTTCCTCGGCCTCAGGCACACGCCGCTCTCGAAGCTCGAGATGGCGATGCTCCGCAAGCACTCCGACCTCGGTGGCACGGGCGGGAGCGAAGACGGCGGCGCCGGCGCCGGTGGGCGCGGCGGCCGCGCGGCCGGAAACCTCGGCGCCGATCTCGCGGAAGAGGGCGTGCGGGGGGGGGGGGCGGCGGCGTCGCCCGTGTCGGCACCGCTCCCAGACACCCCGCCGGGCACCCCGACGGGGGCGGCGGCGGCCGCGTTCAGCAACTGCTTCAGCGACTTCGCGGACACCCCGCGGCCTGGGCAGGCCGCGGCCGAGACGAGCCGCGTGACGCGGCGCATCATGGACGAGCAGGCGGTGGATAAGCTTCGCACGAGGGCCGAGTCCCTGCTCCGCGAGCTGTGGGAGATGCTGCCGCGTTTCCTCATCGCGCTGGGGCACACGCAGGCCGAGCTCGACACGCTCTCCTCGCAGCTGCGCTCGCGCCTGGAGCCCATGCTGCTGGACGGCGTGGCCACGCACATCGAGCGGATGTGGACCATCCTCGGGGTGTTCCGGGCTCTCGCGGCGGCGGACGCCGCGCCGGCGAGCCGCCTCCTCCGGGGCGCCCTCAGCGCGAGCTCCCTGGACGCAACGCTCGCGCGGATGGTGGCAAACGGGTCCATCACGGCCCTGCGCTCCGTCCTCGAGAAGACCTACGCCATCCCGCCCCTGGCCCAGGCGGCCTTCGCCGTGACCATCGCCCACTTCACGCCGAAGGAGGCACTCTGCGTGGCCCAACTCGCGGCGGCGGCGAGGCGGGTCTCCTTCGTCGACGCGCGCGGCCGACTGAGGATCGGCGACGACACCACGCTGCTCGCGGTCACGCTGGGCGAGGTCGACCGCGCGGGCGCGAAGTTCGACGTCGCGAGCGTGGCCCGGCCGCTGGTGCGGGCGCTCCTCCGTGTCGAGAGCGAGGTCCTCAAGATGGGCGGGGGCATCGACTGGACGCGGATGGTGCAGAACACCGCCGACAGCCTCCTCGCGCACGGCACGGGCGCCGTTCCGCGGCTGTTCCTGGACGACCTGCTGGCGGACCTCACGGCGCACGCCATCGCCCAGAGCAGACGCGAGGCCGCGCGTGCCGCGCTCGACTTGGGCGACTCCGGCGAGCAGGGGTGGCGCCCAGGCGCGGGCCACGACCAGGCGGCCGTAGGGCGCGTGAGCTTCTCCGGCGGCTGCGACAGCGACGACGGGGGCTCGGCCGACGAGGAAGAGTTCGAAGCGTTGGCGCGGGTCATGCTCGTGTCCGTCAGGAACCCGAACGCCGATCAGCTCTGCCGTTGGGCCGGTGCCCCGTACAACTGCAAAGGCAAGCAGGCAACCGGCGGCGCACACTGCATGACGTGCGGGCGGTTCGACCCTGAGGCCTGGGTGTGCAACCAATGCCACATGGCGACGGCGGGCTACCTGAAAATTTGCCGCTACAAGGCCCTCGGCGGCTGCCCCGGCGTGAAGGGCATGG
>PIVY01000449.1 GCA_003353795.1 bacterium | reverse complement strand
CCTCAACGAAGGGGGCGTTGACGCCTACGTCATCGACATGACCTCGCAGACCTGGCGCAGTCCGACAGAGCTCAGCCCACAGGTCTGGCAGCACTACCTGACGGTCATCGTGCCCACTACGCTGCTGAGCTCGCGGGCCCTGCTGATGATCGATGGCGGTAGCAGCGGTGGCTCGGTGCCAACCACGATCAACCCCGACCTGGCGCTGGTCGCGACGGTGACGGGATCGGTGGTCGTCCAGCTTCGCACGGTCCCCAACCAGCCGCTGCAATTCGCCGGCGAGGCATTCACCCGCAGTGAGGATGCCATCATCGCGAAGACCTTCCGCTTCTTCCTCGACGGTGGCGACGACGAGTGGCCCGCTCTGCTGCCCATGACGAAGAGCGCCGTGCGCGCCATGGATACCGCCGAGAGTTTCCTCGCAGGCCTGGGCATCACGCCAAGTGGCTTCGTCGTCACGGGCGCGTCCAAGCGCGGTTGGACCACCTGGTTGACGGCGGCGGTCGACAGCCGCGTGGTGGCGATCATGCCGGCCGTCTTCGACGCTCTCAATCTCGACGTGCAGATCGGGCACCACGAGCAGGCCTATGTGGGCGTCAGCGAGATGATGGTGGGTGGCTATTCGTTCGCATTGGCCGATTACGTGGCCGAAGGGATTCCCGACGACATGGGGACTCCGCGGGCCGACACATTGCTTGGCATCGTTGATCCATACGAGTACCGCAGCCGCCTCGCGGGCCTGCCCAAATATCTGGTCAACTCCTGTGGCGACGAGTTCTTCGTCTCGGACTCCGCTCAGTTCTACTTTCACGATTTGCCGGGCAGTCAGAATTACTTGCGCTATGTCCCCAACGTCGGCCATGGACTCAGCAGTCAGACCCTGTTGGAGATCGGCTATTTCTACCGGGCGATCCTGGCGGGTGCCTCGCTTCCCGACTTCTCCTGGACGCTTCAGCCGAACGGCTCGATCCGGGTCGACACGGTCGACTCGCCGAGCCAGGTGAACCTCTGG
>PIVY01000104.1 GCA_003353795.1 bacterium | reverse complement strand
GCCACCCAGGCCACCATGATGCGCACCATGGGGCGGGTCTACACAGAGCTGGGTCTCTTCGAGGAGTCGGGTTCGCTTCTGCGCGAGACCGTGAACTTGGCCGAGACCGACCCCTCCATCGACCGCCTGGAACTGGCCACCGGCCTCTACGAGCTGGCCAAGCTCTACACCTGGATCGATCGCAACGCCGAGGCCGAGGCCCTGGCTTTGCGCTGCATCGCCATTCGCGAGGAGCGGCTCGGTGTCGATGATCCCCTGGTGGCTGACGGCCTCAACGCCCTCGGCAACGCGCTGACTCAGCAGGACCGCCTCGACGAGGCGGCGGCGGCACACCAGCGCGCCCTGGCGATCCGCGAGCAGGCGTACGGAGTCGACAGCGAGGAGGTGGCCCCGTCGGTCCACAACCTGGCCAGTGTCTACTTCTTCCAGGACGATCTCGCCGCCGCGGAACGTTTGTACCGGCGGTCGTCCGACCTCGACCTGAAGCACGGCGGGCGCGAGAACCACGGCTACGCCACCAGTCTGCACACGCTGGCCATCGTGACCAAGGATCAGGGCCGGTACGACGAGGCGCTGGAGCTTGAACTGGAATCGCTGGCGATCCGGGAGCGGGTCCTCGGTCCCGATCATCATCACGTGGCGCTGAGCCTGTGCACCCTGGGCGAGATCTACCGGTTGCTCGGCCGTCCCGCCGAGGGCGAGGCACCGGGGCGGCGCGCCCTGGCCATCGGTGAGGCCAGCCTGGGTGTCGACCATCCCGAGACCGTGTGGATGCGCGAGACGTTGGCGGAGACGCTGGCGGCGCTGGAAGCGGATTCGGACTAGCTGCCTGTTGCAGTATCTCCGATCACCGTCGTGTCGATACTACTCGGCGAACACCTCTGCGCCCGTGGCGAGCGAGTCGCGGGCGACCTCGAGTGTGACCCCGCCTTGGTCAGTTCCATGACCGCCGCTCGGCACCTCGCCGCCACCGCGTCCGGCGATCCCTCGGCGAGGACCTGTTCGACGGGAATCGGTAGACCCACCCGCACGGTGAGCGACTGGCCGCGTCGAGAGATCAGTTCGTGGGCCAGGGCCAGCACGCCGAGCCGCGGGTGGATCGCGGACAGGAGCCGGTGAGCCCAGCCGGTCCGTCCGGTGACGTGCACCGGGACCACCGTGGCGCGCGACATCCTCACCAGATGGGCCAGACCGCTGTGCCAGGGGAGCTCCTCGGGTTTCGTCCAGGGCCGCGCCGGTCGGGCGACCTCGGCTGCCGGGAACATCGTCAGCGACCCTCCATTGCGGAGCCAGCGCGCTGCCGAGCGGATGCCCTGTGCGTTGCTCGCCCGGTCGTCGCCCCGGGCCTGCGGGTCGACCAGGAACATGCGCGCCGCCAGGGACGGCCAGCGACGGAACCAGCCGTGGGCCAGCGCCATGCCGTCGCCGCGGACGGCCTCGATCAGCGCCGGTACGCCGAGGCCCTCGGCGAAACCGGTGGGGTGATTGGCCACCACGATCAGCGGCCCGGTGCGCGGGACCCGGGCCAGGTCGTCGGGAGCGATGATGGTGGAGATCCCGGCGGCGTCCAGGGCTCGACCGAAGATCCCGGCGGGCGAGGCGGCTCTTTCGGCATTCGCGACCAAGGCGTCGAGTTTGCGCAGTCCGGTCAGGGTCTCGACCAGGCGGGTGAACATGAACGGACCTCCTCACGCTGCCCGCACGCGGGTGCAGGCCGTATAGAGACTCATGAGCAGTTGCTGGTGATCGTCGTCGAGATCGTGCAGGCCGGGCGCGGCGACGCGCGACGCCTGCCAGGCCCCGAGGTAGAGCAGGCTGCGGGTGAGCTGGATCTTGTGGGGCGCGATGGAATCGACGCCGCCCTCGAAGTTCACCGGGAAACCGCCGTTGACCAGATAGAAGGCGCGGTCTCCGTCGGCGATGCGATAGAGGCTGAAGCAGGGGTGGTCCCAGCGCCGACCTTCGGCGTCGCATGACGTGTCGAGAGAATCGCCGTCGTGCCAGCGGTTGGGGTCGCCGAGGCAGCACCCGCGGGGGCGTAGCTGCCAGGCCCGGAATTCGGTGTCGGCGGACGAGGCGCTGATCAGTAACGTCCCGTCGGCGATGTCTCGATGGTGGCTGCTGTCGAGTACGGGTAGGCCGGTGCATCCCACGACGATGCCGCCACGGCGCAGGGCACCGTGCAGATCGACGAAGACCCGGTAGCCGGCGCGGACCGCCTCGGCGCGGCGCGCGGGGGCCGCGTCGTACACGGCGACGCTACGGCCGGAGCGCCGTAGTTCGGCCGCCACGGCCTCACCGATGGCGCCGAAGCCGATCACCAGCGCCTGGCGGCTCACGGGAATTCCCGCTCTGGCCAGGCCGCGCAGCTTGCGATTCAACTCGTGCAGCACGGAGGCGGCGATGAGCGGCGATTCGTGCTCGAGCTTGACCCACGACTCGGCCACGTTCACCACCGGCATCTCCAGATCGATGTCGGCGATGTTCCGGGTGCCGCAGCGGGTCTGCTCCACGGCGGTGAATCGGGATCGGATGTCGGCGTAGCGAGGATCGTGGAGCATCCGGATGGCGCGGCCTCCGTCATCGATCAGGAGAAAACGACGGTCTCTGGCCACGGATCCGTTGCGCAGGCGGACCGCGATGCGGTCGAGGACCTCGGCGATTCGCTGGTCCATCTGCCGGTCATTGTCGAGGCCCTCGGGCTGGTCGACGCTGTCCGGATGCACCCAGTAGCCGAATCGGTGCTCCAGATCGGCGGCCACGCGCGGATTGGTGGAGTAGGGCTTACCCAGCAGGAGGACGTTCTGCGGTGGCATGCGGCCGGCGGCGATCCGGTGGATCAGGGTCGCCGTGGAGCCGAAGAGGTGCTGGAGGCCGAACAGGCCGACCAGGCTGGAATCGATGTCGCCAAGAAAATCCGCGAGGTCGTCGAGCACGGGCATGGTCGGCAGCAGTTCGTCGGTGAGCATCTCGATCTGGGTCGGGGCCACCATGTTGTTCCTCGATTCCGGCTGCGGTGGGAGGTGTCGATCGCGTCGTGTTGGTGGTCAACGAACTGCACGACGGATTTCGCGACGAGATTCGCGGATTTTCGAGCATCGTCGGCGAATCTGGCGGTCGCCGCGGGGTCCGGGGTTGATCCGGCGCGTGAAATTGGTCATCCTGGCGTCATGCTTCGCCCGATCCTCCTGACTCTGGTCTTATTGCTCGCCGCCGCAGCTCACGGCGGCGAACAGCCCGGTACGCCATTGTTTTGCGTGGTCGAGAACAGCGGTCTGCCCGAGCGTGGAGCCACGTTTGGCGGTACCTGGGCCGATCTGGACGGCGATGGCCTGCCGGATCTGGTCCTCTCGCGCCACGGCAACGACGACGTGGAATTCTTCCGCAACGCCGGCGACCTGACCTTCGCCGCCCTCGAACTCGCCGCCCGCCCGGTCGGCCTCCTCGATCATCACGGCACCGCGGCCTGCGACGACGACGGTGACGGCGTCTGGGACCTCTATCTCACGTCGGGCGCCGACCGTGGTGCGGGCCGGTCCTGCAAGCAACTCTGGCGTCACGACGGCGAACTCGGATTCAGCGTTGCCGGTGGCTGCGAGCATCTCCTGGCCGATCCCGCCGGCCGCGGCCGGGGGGCACTCTGGTTGCAACTGTCTCCCACGGAACTGCCGTCGTTGTTGCTTCTGAACTTCGATTCGCCGCCGCGGCTGTTCGGTCGTGAAGGCGGCGAGTGGGCTGATCGCAGCGTGCGTCTGGGAGAGTTTCCGGACACGGCGTCCTGGATCGTCGCGGTCACGGCCGATCTCGACGGCGACCGGGCGCCCGACCTGATGACCATGGGCGACGATCGAAGGGTGTGGCGGAACGTCGGCGGCGGGCTAGAACCGTCGACCGACACCGGTTTGTCGGCCGTAGGGCCCCCGGTGGCCGCCGCCGCCGCCGGTGACCTGGACGGCGACGGCGATCCCGACCTCGTCCTGGTGCTCGCTGGGGGCGTGCTGCAGGTGATGATGAACGAGTCGACCGAGGGAGTGATTCGCTTCGCCGGACCGGTCCCGCAGACGCTGCCCCGCCTCGGCGAGCCGGTGTCCTGCGCCCTGGCCGATCTCGACAACGACGGCCACCTGGATCTGGCCGTGGCGCGGCGGGGTCGCAGCAACGCCGATCGCGCGCCGTTGGTCTTTCTCGGCGCAGGCGATGGAACGTTCCAACTGCCGACCGGGCCCACCGGCCTGGCCGGCGTTCCCAGCCGCGCCATGGCGATCTGGGCCGTGGACATCGATCTGGACGGCGACCTCGACCTGGTGGCGCTGAACGGTCAGGAGGTGGAACGCGATCGCGAGGGCGCCGTGGTCGTGTACGAGAACATCGGCCGGCGGCGCGGCGTGACCCTGGAGTTGACCCCGGCCGAGGACGGGCCGCCGCACGCCCTGGGCGCCACGATCGCCCTGGCGTCCGGCGGCGTCCGGCAGTCCCGGCAGGTTCGTAGCGTCGCCAACCCCTGGAATTCTACCGTGCCGGCGCTCCATTTCGGCGTCGGCGATGATCCTGGTCCATGGACGGTGACCGTGATCTGGCCGTCCGGGCGGCGTCAGATACAGCAGTTATCGCCTTCATCGGGCGCGTATCGCCTGATCGAGGGTGTCGATGAGCCCGCGCCGCCTGGGGCTCTGCACTGAGCGTCCCCGGAATCGCCAGTCATCTCCCGTGTGAGACGGTGTTCATGTGACCGAAATGCAGTTAAACTTGGGCAGGGTGAGGGCCGTCCAGCCCTCTGAACAAGGATCATCAATCAGCAACGACGCGATCCGTGGGGAAGGTCCCAGAATGTCCGCCCGTATCCTGCCGATGATCGTCGCCTTGACGTTGCTGACCGCCGCAGTCAGCAGCGCCTTCACGTTGACGGTGCGCCTCGACGGCAGCGGCGACTTCACCAGCATTCAGCCCGCCCTCACCAGCGCGGCGGCCGGCGATACGGTCCGCGTGGGCAACGGCACCTTCACCGGCCCCGAGAATCGCGACCTGACCTTCGGCGGCAAGGACCTGGTGGTGCTCTCCGAGAGCGACGACCCCGACAGCTGCGTGATCGATTGCGCGGCCGGTCCCGGCGACGAACATCGCGGATTCCTGTTCGACGGCGACGAGACCGGCGCGGCGGTGCTGCGGGGAATCCAGATTCGCGGCGGTTGGGTGAGCGGTTCCGGCGGCGGCATCCTCTGCACCTCGGCCGACCTCGACTCGGTGCCCGCCCCGCGGATCGAGAACTGCGTGCTCACCGAGAACACCGCCGGCAGCGGCGGCGGCATTGCCGTGGTCGGATTCTCGGTACCATATATGTCCGATTGCGTGGTGACGGCCAACACGGGCGGCGGCGGTTTCTGGACCGGGGTCGACTCTTACAGCGCGGCCGGCGCCAGCCTCGTGGAGAACAGTGACTTCTCCGGCAATACGGGCCCGGGCCTGCGCGTCAGCGGAGACGGATTTTATCCCTGGGGCGAGAATCTGAGATACCGCGACTGCAACTCCTCCGACAATACCGGAACCGGGCTCGACGTCGGCAACCTGTCGGGCGTGGTGGAAGCGGAGGCTTGCACCCTGAACGCCAACGGCGGCTGGGGCGTCACGTTCCCCAATCAAGCGGTGCCCAATGGACCGGCCACGCGCGCGCTGCCGTCCGGCTGGCCGACCCTGACCGACTGCCTCGTCACCGACAACACCTCGGGCGGGATCTTCGGCGATTCGGACGTCGAGACCTACCTGCGCTGCACGGTGAGCGGCAATCACGGCCCCGGCATCTACGACGCCACGGGCCAGGCCACCGAGATCATCGACTGCTTCGTCGAGGACAACGACGGCTTCGGGATCTTCGTCACCGGCTACGAGACCGCACTGCACGGCAACACCGTGCGCGGCAACGGCGACTTCGGCGTCTGGGTCGACTGGAACGACGGCGCCATCGACATCCACGACAACGTCATCACCGGCAACGGCGATTTCGGCCTGAAGTTCTACGCCGCCGATCCCGCCAGCGACGTCCTGCTCGAGAACAACATCCTGTCCGGCAACACGGGTCACGGCCTGGTCATCGACGGCGCCGCGTTCTCCATGCCGTTCGAACTGGTCGGCAACACCATCGCGGGCAACCTGCTCAACGGCGTCGAGTGCCTCACCACGGTCGACGTCCACGTCACCCGCACCATCATCGCCTTCAACGGTCAGGAAGCCCTGGGCGGCGGTTGCGCCACGTCGGCCGTCCTGGCCTGCGCCGACCTCTACGGCAATCAGCTCGGCGACTACATCGGCGACCTCTCCCTGCAACTCGGCGTCGACGGCAACATCTCCGAGGATCCCGTGTTCTGCGATCCCGACGCGGGCGTCTACACCATCCACGCCCTGTCGCCGTGCCTCGACGGGAACCACCCCGACGAGTTCGCCTGCGGCACCATCGGCGCCGAGGGCATGGGCTGCCCGCCGCCGCACGCGGGCCCGAGTTGGAACGTGTCGGTGGCCGGCGACGACTTCTTCGGCAACGGCAGCAGCACCTACCCCTTCGCCACCATCCAGCAGGCTCTCGACTTCGCCGCTCAGGGCGACACCATCTTCGTCGGCCCCGGCACCTATTCCGGCGACGGCAATCGCGACCTCGATTTCGACGGCAAGGATCTCACTCTCCAGTCGGAATCCGGTGACCCCGCCAACTGCATCATCGACTGCGGCGGCAGCGACGGCGACGAGCACCGCGGATTCCTGTTCTCGGGCCTTGAGACCAGCGCCGCCAGTATCAGTGGCTTCACCGTCCGGGGAGGCTGGGTCAGCGGTGACGGCGGCGGTATCCTGCTGCAGTGGTCTGGGGTCGATTCCCTGCCCGCCCCGCGCATCGAGCACTGCGTGTTCGAGGCCAACACCGCGGGCCGAGGCGCGGGCATGAGCGTGGTCGGTCCGGCGTCTCCCCGCGTGACGGATTGTGCATTCACCGACAATGTCGGGCACGGTGTCGCCATCAGCGGCGACGATCTCGGTGCCGGCCTCGTTCTCGGCACGTCTCTCGTTGCCGGCAACAGCCTGGCCGGCCTGTCCGTGGACGTGGCGCTTCCCTCTCGCTGGTTGGACCTTTCCGAACTGACCGTCGCCGACAACGGCGGCCACGGCATCGAGTGCCTGCAGCCCATCTGCCTGGACCTGGCGACCAGCATCGTCGCTTTCAACGGCCAGCGCGCCCTCTCGGGCCACGACCCCACGACGACCCTCGCCTGCGTCGATTTCCACGATAATCTGGGCGGTGACTTCGTCGACGACCTCGCCGCCTGGGACGGTCAGCAGGGCAACTTCTCGGCCAACCCCTGGTTCCAGAATCGCTCCGTGGGCGACTACGCACTACTCGACATCTCGCCCTGCGTTTCGGGGCAACATCCCGACGGGGATGCGTGCGGCACTATCGGCGCTCTCGCCGTGGGCGGACTCGCGGCCGCCGTCATCACTCAGGTCGACGACGTGGCCAACGACCAGGGCCGCCAGGTGCGCCTGAACTGGGACGCGTCGGGCTTCGACCACGCGGGATCCGAGTTGCCCATCACCGGCTACGGCATCTACCGGCAGCAGGACGATGCACCGCCGCCGGTCTCCGGGCTGCACCGGGACCTCGGGCTACCCCTGCCGGGCTGGGATTTTCTGGTGACCGTTCCCGCTCGCGGCGATTCGGCCTACCAGTTCGTGGCGCCCACCCTCTGCGATTCCACCGAGGCGGGCATCTGCTGGTCGACCTTCATCGTCTCGGCCATGACCGACGATCCCTACACGTACTTCGACTCCGACGAGGCGTCGGGTTATTCGGTGGACGACATCGTACCGCCGGCGCCCGAACTGTTCACCGTCGAGTATCGACCCGACACGCACCTGTCGTGGCAAGCCGCCGTTGCTCCGGACCTGGCCTGGTACAACGTCTATCGCGGCGATACCGCGGAGTTCGTGCCCGGCGAGTCGAACCTCGTGGCGCAGGTGACGGGCACGGAATGGGACGACATCGACGCCGGCTGGGACTTCTACTACCGCGTTTCGTCCGTCGACGACGCCACCAATGAGAGCGAACCGGTCGAGCCGGATCACCAGGTCGCCGTCCATGCCGATATCCCATCGGTGACCGCGCTGGTGGGTAACGCCCCGAACCCGTTCAACCCGGCGACCACCATCAGCTTCAATCTGGCAGGCGACGAGGCGGTCTCGCTGCACGTGTACGATCTCAGTGGGCGCATGGTACGGACGCTGGTGTCGGGCGACGTGATGGCGCAAGGACGACACGACGTCGTCTGGCGCGGGCGGGACGATCGGGGGCGGCAGGTGGCCTCGGGAATGTACCTATACCGGATGCAGGCCGGGGGCGTGGTGGAGACGCGCCGGATGGCGCTGATCAAGTAGCGCCTGTCGAGAAAGCACATCATGACCACTGAATCCCGCACCATCGCCCTCACCGGCGCCACCCGCGGCCTCGGCCGCGCCCTCACCGACGAGCTCATCGCCCGCGGCCACACCGTCCTCGGCTGCGGTCGCGACCTGGAGCAGATCGCGGCGCTCTCCGCGGAACACGGCGCCCTTCACCGCTTCCACCCCGTCGACGTCGCCGACCCAGCCGCCGTCACCGCCTGGGCCACCGACATCCTCGCCAGCCACGGCGCTCCAGACCTCGTCATCAACAACGCCGGGCTCATGAACGAACCGGCGCCGCTGTGGGAGATCTCCGCCGAGGATTTCGGCCGCCTCATGGACGTCAACGTGGACGGCACGGTGAACGTGATCCGTGCCTTCGCGCCCGCCATGATCGCTGCCGGCAGCGGCGTCATCGCCAATCTGAGTTCGGGGTGGGGGCGGTCGACGGCCGCGGAGGTGGCTCCCTATTGCGCCAGCAAGTGGGCCATCGAAGGTCTCACCAAGGCGCTCGCCCAGGATCTGCCGCCGGGCCTGGCGGCGGTGGCCGTGAACCCCGGTATCATCGATACCGACATGCTGCGCCGCTGCTGGGGTGGCGGTGCGGGCGGCTCCCCGACGCCCGAGGAGTGGGCGCCCCGCGCCGCCGACCTCTTCCTCGGTCTCGGCCCGCAGGACAACGGCGAGTCGGTGTCGGTCTGACCTACTCGAAGATCTCCGCGAAGAAATCCTGCATGTGCTGCCACGACCGCCGGTCGGCGTTGGCATTGTAGGCCACGCCCCGCGACGGATCGTCGCCCGCGCCCTTCTGGGTGAAGGCGTGCACCGCGCCGGCGTACGTGATGAGCTGGTAGTCCACCCCGGCGGCTTCCATCTCCTCGACGAAGCCGTTGACGTGCTCGGGTGGCACGTAGGAATCGATGGCGCCGTGGCAGACGAGGATCTTGCCCTTCACCTCGCCGGCCGAAGCGGGCAGCGGCGTGTCGAGATTGCCGTGGAAGCTCACCGCGCCCACGATCTCCGCGCCCGAGCGGGCGAGCTCGAGGGCGGCGGCGCCGCCGAAGCAGTAGCCGATCACGGCCACGCGGTCGGGGTCCACGTTTGGCTGCCGCTTCAACTCGGCCAGCCCCGCGGCGAGCCGGGCGCGGAACAGGTCGCGGTCGCTGTAGTACTTCACGGCCTGCTCGCGGGCCTCGTCGGTGTTCTTGGGGCGCACGCCCTGCCCGTAGACGTCGGCCGCCAGCGCCACGTAGCCCAGCTCGGCCAGCAGCCCGGCGCGCATGCGCTCGTTGTCGCTCAGGCCTCGCCACTGGTGAATGATCAGCACGCCGGGCACCTTGCCGCTCACGGCCGTGTCGTGGGCGAGGTAGCCCTCGAGGGTGACGTCGTCGTGCTGGTAGACGACCGTCTCGGTGGTGATGTCGGCGAAGGCGGCACCGGCGATCAGCAGGGCAGCCAGGACGATGACGGTCGTGCGCATGGAAAGCTCCTCGTGGGCGGTCGGTGGAAGACAACAGGATCAATTACATCGGGATTGGTGACGGTCGCCACTCGCCACGCGATCCGGGACGGTCTATGCTGGCCGCACCCGTCGCGCTCAACGCCCAACGAGAAGTCACGCCTGTGAACGGACTCGCGACCCGCCGGGGGCTCTTGCTGCATCCGGCCGCCCTGCTGGCGTCCGTGGGCTACGCGCCGGTGGGCGAGCCTTTTTTTTCCGACCCAGGGCGGCGTGTTCCACTTCGTCATGGCCGTGGTCCTGACCGTGGTGTACCGCCGCTGGCGAGACGATCCACAACGCAGCAGTGGCCGTTGACCGGGACCGGGACGTTCATGGTACTGTGCACCCGATACCAGACCTCTGACAATTCCCGCGGGAGCAGCCATGGCCTTCGCCGTCGAGACCCTCGTCCGTGACGTGTTCGCACCGCTGGCCGGCGAGACGCTGACCATCCTGCACGACCTGCCCCACGACGGGGTGCCCGACCATGCCGTCTGGCGCGACCGACGCGACATGGCCCGTCGCTGGCACGACGATCTCGTGCGCACCGCCGGCAGCCTCGGCCTGACAGTCAACCCGCTCTGCACCTACGCCGCTACGGGATCCCACAGCGGCGATCTACCCGCTGACGCCGAACAGGACGGCCGGTCGGTCGTGCTCGAGGACGTGATCACGAGCTCGAACATCGTGCTGTTCATGACCGAGTTTTCCGCCTCGGCGCCCCTGTTCCTGCTCACACGGGATCTGCCTGACGTGCGCGGCGCCAGCATGCCCGGCGTGGTGCCGGCCATGGAGGAAACGGGCCTCGCTGCCGATTATCGCGAGGTGGCGGAGGTCTGTCGGCGGCTCGTGCCGCTCTTCGCCGCCGCCGACGTCATCGACCTCACCTTCAGCACCGGCCACGCCTGCACCTTTGACATCGGCGACGGGAAACCGCCGCAGGCCGACACGGGTCTGCTTCCGCCCGGACTCGGCGCGGCGGGCACCCGGATCGCGAACCTGCCCGCGGGCGAGGTCTATGTGTGTCCCGACGAGGCTCCCGGTAGCCGCACCGCCGGCGAAATACCCGTGCCGGTGGACGGCGAGGTGGTGATCGTGGAGGTGCACGAGAACCGGATCGTGGACGTGCGCGGATCCGGCGCGGCCGTGGAGAAGGCGCGCAGCGAGATCTTCTCCGAGCCGGCGCGCTGCAACATCGCCGAGGTGGCCGTGGGCTGCAACGACCGCGCCGTGGTGCGCGGTATCGTGCTGGAAGACGAGAAGGCCGGGTTCCACTGGGCGTACGGGCGCAGCGATGCCCTGGGCGGAACCGTGGGCCCCGACCAGTTCTCCGCGCCGGACCGGGTGATTCACGAGGACATCGTCTATGCCGGCGAGAGTCCGGTGGTCTGTGCGCTTCTCGATTTCGTGACCGCCGAAGGGGAGCGCACCACTGCGATCCGCGACGGCAAACTGCTGATCTGAATCCGGCCTCGTGCCGCAGGAGTGAACATGAGCGAAGAGTCTCCCAGCACCTATGCCCGCGTCCGCGACGCCGCGATCATCGTCCTGGTAACGCTGGCCGTGGCCGGCATCGCGATGATGGAGTTCAAGCCGGACTACGGCTTCTGGTACTGGCTGATCATGGTTCCGATCTTTGGCGGCGTCAGCGTGTTTCTCGCCGCCCGGTCGCACCAGGCCGACCCTGATCGTCATCCGCTCCTGCTGCGGCGCCAGGTCCTGCACTGGGCCGTGGCCATCGTGGGGATCCTGGTCACCTTCCTGCTACTCGATTCCATGGCCATCAGTCGCGGCGCCGCCGGCCTGGTGGCCCTGCTCGTGCTCTCGCTGTCCACCATGATGGCGGGCGTGCACTTCGAATGGCGGGTGGCGGTGCTGGGGTTGATCATGGGCGTGACCCTGGTTGCCGCCATGTACCTGCAGCACTTCTTCCTGCTGCTTCTGCCCATCGTGGTGATCGCCGTCGTGATGGTGGTCAGGAAGAAATAGGTCGTCAAGGACGCCCGCTGATCGCGTGCGCGTTGCCGGTGGTGATGCCGTATCACCGCCGGCAACGACGCCATCGTCCTCCGACCTCAAGCGGGTCGATCACCCTGCAGGAACCGCTTCAGCGTCTCCGCCGTCCTCGCCACCATCACGTCGCCCGGCGGCAAGGCCTGCACCGCCGAGTCTCCCGCCTCGTCGAGGGCCGTCACCGCCACCGACCAGTGTAGATCCGACGTCCCGTCGCTCCGATCTGCGACCTTGATCACCAGATGCACCGCCGCGTGCTCCATCACCCGCACGATCTTCAACAGTGACGGTGGCTCATGATGGCTCACCACCCAGACGCCGGGACCGGTGGCATTGGCCTCGTCCGTGCGGAAGACGCAGCCTTCCTCGGCGTACCCCGATTCGGTGTGGACCAACTCGGCAGCCCAGCCGTCGATCCAGTCGTGTTCGCGGGTGGGGCAGAGCTGCGCGAAGACCGTATCGGGCGGCGCCGGCACGGTGCAGGCGTACTCCATCACTCGTCGGGCTCGTCGGTGTTCGCGGCCGGCGAACTCGTTGGCGATCGCGTCGGAGCGGCGGGTGTCGAGGGATGGGTGGCTGTTCATGGAATCGGTCCTTTTTCTGAAGTTTAGAATCTAAACACTGGCCACAAAAAAACTCACTCGCCGCCGCCCATGGACGTCAGGGCGTTGCCGAGCGACGCGAGGAACGCCTCAATCGCCCGTCGCTCGTCCGCCTCCAGCGTGTCCAGATGCCTCTCGACCTCTACCCGCATGCGGGCCGTCTTCTGCTGGAAGTACTCCACGGTCTCGCGGCCTTCCGGGGTGAGTTCCAGGTCGAGCGCATTCTTGTTGGCCGCGATGCGGTTCTTCACCAGCAGGCCCTTGGTCTCGAGTCGCGACAGGGTCTGCGAGATGGCGCCCTTCGTCAGTCCCTGCCGGCTGGCGAGATCCGTGGCATTGGCCTCGGGACGGTCGGCCAGATTCAGGAGCAGGTGGACCTCCGACGGGTAGATCCGCTGTCCCCGGATCTGGAAGGTGCGACCCTTCTCGAGATTCAGGATTGCGTCGATCAGGGCTGAGACCTGATGGAGCACCGGGAGGTTCGGATTGCTGTTCATGGTTGTAAGTATAGTATCTAAACACTAGATGTCAACCGACGACCCGAATCGGGCGCGCTCTTGCCCGGAGCGCCCGATCCGCCTAGACTCCGCCGAAACGTCTCCGAGCCCCTCCAGACAAGGATCGACCCATGCGCCCAGCCCTCGCTTGCCTGCTCGTCGCTCTGGCCACCGCGGCGGCGGCCGATACGGTCGCCGATTTCGAGGCCCGCTTCCATGACGAGACCCTTCGTGTGGACTACAACATGTCGGGCGACGCCGAGCAGCAGGAGGTCTCCCTCGACCAGGCGTACCGTCAGGGCGCCTGGGCCGGTAGCCGCACCCGCCTGGTGGACGACCTGAACCTGGGCCGGTACTACCACCACCTCTATGATCCACAGAGCGGAGACCTGCTGTATTCCCGTGGCTACGACAGCTACTTCGGCGAGTACCTGACCACCGGGCCGGCGGGTGACGGCGAGTGGCGCACCTACCACGAGACCGCGCTGCTGCCGTGCCCCAAGCAGACCGCCGACTTCGTCATCATGGCGCGTCAGGACGACCAGTCGTTGCAGGAGATTTTCCGGACGACCATCGATCCCGAGCACTGGTCGGTGCGGCGCGAACCGCTGGACGAGGACGTGATCGTGGTGCCCGCCCACGAGTCGGGCGATCCCCACGGCAAGGTGGACGTGGCCATCCTCGGCGACGGCTACACCCAGGCGCAGATCAGCAAGTTCCTCGACGACGTGGAGCACTTCGCAGACGTGTTGCTGAGCCAGGAGCCCTTCGCGTCCCACCGCGACGATTTCAACGTCTGGGGCGTGCTGGCCGTGAGCCAGGACACCGGATGCGACGAACCCAGCCGCGGCGTGTTCGCCCGCACCCCGCTCGGCACCACCTTCGATTCCCTCGGCAGCGAACGCTACCTGCTCACCGAGGACAACCGCGCCCTGCGCGACGTCGCCGCCCACGTGCCCTACGACGCCCTCTACATCATGGTCAACCACGAGCGCTACGGCGGGGGCGGCATCTACAACTTCTTCAACACCTTCACCACGGACAACCAGTGGTCCGACTACGTCTTCGTGCACGAGTTCGGCCACCACTTCGCCGGCCTGGCCGACGAGTATTACTCCTCGTCCGTGGCCTACGGCGACTTCTATCCCCGCGATCGTGAACCTCTCGAGCCCAACATCACGCGCTTGCTCGATCCGGCGAATCTCAAGTGGGGCGATCTGGCCGGCGAAGGCGGCGAGTTGCCGACGCCCTGGCAGAAGTCCGGTTACGACGAGCGTGACCGCGAGTACCAGAAACAGCGTGGAGCCAACAACGACCGCGTCGCCGAGCTCATGAAGGCGGGTGCACCGGCCGAAGAAGTGGAAGCGGCCAAGGCCGAGGGCGAGGAACTGTCCCGCTCGCATCAGGAGTGGGTCGACGCCTATTTCGCCCGCAGCGAGTATCGCGATACGGTCGGCGCCTTCGAGGGCGCGGGCTACACCAGCGAAGGCATGTACCGCGCGGAGCTCGACTGCATCATGTTCACCAAGGGCATGAAATCGTTCTGCGCCGCCTGCACCCGGGGCATCGAACGGGTGATCGAGGGCTATCTGGAGTAATATGTCCTGCGAAGTGTGAAGAATAAGGAGATCGCCATGGATGAACGCCGCAGCCAGATTCGCTATCCCACCGTGTTCCAGGCCGAGATCGTCGATCTCGGTGACGATCGCACCATCGGCCACCTGGCCGACATCTCCACCGGCGGCCTGATGATCCGTGCCGGCGAGGCACTCGATCGCGGTCGGGTCCTGAAGCTGAAGGTGGAATTGCCGGCGCTGCAGGCCGACAGTGTCGAGGCCCGGGTCGAGGTGAAGGTGCGCTGGTGCGAGCCCGACCTCACACCCGGCAGCCACGTGGCCGGGCTCGCGTTCACCGGCGCCACGCCGGCCGACGGCGCCCTGGTCCAGGAACTGGTGAGGGTGTTGAAGGACGCGAGCTGATCCGTGGCCTGCAGAAGGGCCTTAGTATGCGATCCTTGATCCTGTTGGTGCCAATAACGCTGGCGGTGGTTGCCGCCGCTGTCGCGCAACCGCTGCCGCCGACCGACACGGTCGATCTCGAGGACGCGGACTTCGATGCGTCCTCCCTGCGAGTCCACTTCATCGATGTCGGCGCCGGCATGGCCGTTCTCGTCGAGACTCCGGGCGACGCCCTGCGCATCTTCATCGACGGCGGCAAGGCCGGCCGAGACGAGTTGGAGGCCTACCTCGAGCACACGGTCGAGGACAAGCGCATCGACATCGCCATCGTGACCCACGCCGACTACGACCACATCCGCGGCATGATCGACGTGTTCGCCGACTACGACGTGGGCGAATTCTGGTACACCGGCTACGAGAGCCGCGTGTTGGCTGACGCCACCAACTGGAACAAGTTGAAGGATGCCGTGGCCGCCGAGGGGACCACGGTCTTCAATCCCATCGGGGAGCTGGTCGCCGCGTGCGACGAGGAAGTGTTCAGGGGCGGGCGCGGGTCGGCCGACGATGTGCGGATTCAGTTCCTCAACGTGGATGCCCTGCCACCCGCCCGCGACCCGGCCAGCGGCCGCAGCTTCAGCGAGAGCCAGCGCCGGAACAACGCCTCGCTGGTCTTCAAGCTCAGTCACGGGTCAGTGAGCTACCTCTTCACCGGCGACGTCAACGGCCGCTCCGAGGGTCACGAGGGCCGCGAGCATGACGCCGAGATCGACAGCGAGGAAGCGGAGATGGTGCGCCGGTTCCTGGACGATCCCGATCGCTGCGACCTGGGCGCCACCGTGCTGCAGCTGGCCCACCACGGCTCCAATGGGTCGACGAGTCTGCTGTTCCTGGCGGCGGTGAACCCCGAGTGGGTCGTGGTGCCGGCCGGGTCAGCCTACAACCATCCGCACCCCGAGACCCTGCGCCGGGTCGAACGCCTGGGCATTCCCGCCGACCACGTTCTGCGAACCGACGAGGGCGATGCCACGCCCGAGGTCGATGGGGTCGACGATCCCGAGGGCGACGACTGCCTGGTCTTCGAGAGCGACGGCACCCGGATCACGCGCATTCTGCGGGTGAGCGTGACGCCCTGATTCAGCCCCGAACCGCCTCCAGGTCGGCCACGGTCTTGGGCTTCGGCTTGCCCAGGACCCGCATGCCGTCTGCGGTCACGAGCACATCTTCCTCGTTCCGGATGCCGCCGAAATCCCGCCACCTGTCGAGCTCGTCGAAGTCGAAGAACTCGGCGTTGTGCTTCTGCGACCGCCAGAGGTCCATGAGCTGCGGGATGAAGTAGATGCCCGGCTCGATGGTGAGCACGAAGCCCGGCTGCAGACGGCGCGCCAGGCGGAGCGACTTCAGTCCGAACTGCGTGCTCTTCGGCTCGCCGTCGTAGCCGACCCAGACCTCGCCGAGGTCTTCCATGTCGTGAACGTCGAGGCCCAGCATGTGGCCCACGCCGCAGGGAAAGAACATGGCGTGGGCGCCGGCGGCGAGCGCCTCGTCGGTGTCGCCCTTCATCACGCCCAGGCCCTTCATGCCCTCGACGATGACCCGGGCGGCGGCGAAGTGGACGTCGCGGTTGGGCGTGCCCGGCGCCACGGTGGCCAGCGCCATCTCGTGGGCCTGGAGCGACAGGTCGTAGATGGTGCGCTGGCGGTCGGTGAACCTGGGGTCCACCGGAACGGTGGACGAAAGATCGCCGGCGTAGTGCAACGGGCTCTCGCCGCCGGCATCGAGGAGGAAGAGGTCGCCCGACTTCAACGTGTTGCCGTGATAGTGGTTGTGGAGGATCTCGCCGTTGACCGTGGCGATGACCGGGAACGAAGGGCGGCGATCGGCGGCCACGGCCACGCGTTCGACCTCGGCGGCGATCTGGGCCTCGGTGACGCCCGGTCGGGCCATCTTCATGGCGGCGATGTGCATGTCCACCGAGAGATCCACGGCGAGCTCGAGTTCGGCGATCTCCTCGTCCGACTTGATGGAGCGCAGGGCGACCACGGCCTTGATGAGCGCGAGCGACGGCTCGAACCCGGCGCCGAGCATGGCGGCGATCTCGGCGCGATTATCGTGGCGGTAGGGCGGCAGCACGTGAACCGGGCGGCCGGACGCGACGGTCGCGGCGATGGAACCGGCGAGGTCGGCGCGGGGGCGCGTACGCGAGATGCCGATCCGGGCGGCGCGGTCGACGAGGGTCGGCTGGTCGCCCATCCAGACGATGTGGTCGATGGTCAGCTCGTCGCCGAACACGGTGTCCTCGCCGCTGTCGAGGTCGAGGACGGCGGCCAGGTCGGGGTGGTCGAGGCCCACGAAGTAGAGGAAGGAACTGTCCTGCCGGAAGGGGTAGACGTTGTCGGCGTAGTTCATGGGGCTCTCGGCATTGCCCATGAGGAGCACCAGGCCGCCGTCGAGGTGCTGGCGGAGGCTTTGGCGGCGGTCGGCGTAGGTGGCGGCGGGGAACATGGTGGTCTCCTCTAGGGTGCGGGCTCGGTGAGCGGGCGCGGCAGCACGAGGCGGATGAACTCGTTGTCGTCCGGCGTGCCCGCCCGGCGGCCGTCGCTCATGGGGTAGTTGTTGTCGTTGACCAGGACGAGGGTGTGCGCGTCGATGATCACCAGCGACTCGGGGGTGACGAAAGGGAAGGAGAAGCGCGGGCCGAGGCCGATGGCGCCGTCTTCGGCCGTGGTGATGCCCTCGGGATCGGCGATGTCGAGGAGGTCGCAGACCAGGGTCTTGGCCAGGAAGCCCTCGGCGTCGAGCACCTCCAGGTCCACGCGGTAGATGCGCTTGACCTCGGCCTCGGCGCCTTGCTCGGCATCGCGCTCCACGACCAGCAGTACACGGTCGGTGAAGGCCTGCAGGGCGGC
>PIVY01000448.1 GCA_003353795.1 bacterium | reverse complement strand
TGGCGCCCACGGCGTTGCCAGCCTCGTCCTGCACGCCGCGGATCAGTCCGCCGCTCTCCTTCGTGCTGGCCAGCACCCGGTCGGCCAGATCCTTGATCTCATCGGCCACGACGGAAAAGGCGCGCCCGTGCTCGCCCGCCTGGGCGGCGATGATGGCCGCGTTCAGCGCCAGCAGGTTCGTCTCGTCGGCCACATCGTCGATCACGTTCAGGATCTGGCCGATCTCCTCGGCCCGGGCGCCCAGGCCGTTGATCACGCTCTGGGCGGCGTCGGTGGCCTCCTGGATCGCATGCATGCCGCGGATCGTCTGGTCGACCTTCTGGCGGCCCCGGTCCGCGGTCTGCACCACGTCCTCGGAGAGCCGCGCCGTCTCGGCCGCATTCGTGTCCACCTCGCGCATGGACGCCGCCATCTCCTCCATGCTCGACGACGTCTCGGCAGACGCACCGGCAAGCTCCTCGATTCCCGAGCCCACCTGCCGCGTGCTCTGCATCATCTGCTCGATCGAGCTCGACACCTCGCCGATCCGCTCGTTGAGAGCGACCGCGTTCTGGTTGAGCTCTTCACCGGTCACGCCCAGCTCCAGGATCGAGCTGGAGGACTCCTCCACCGACATGGAGAGCCCGTGGGCCGACTCGGCGATGCCGCCGACCTCGCCTCGGATCCGGTCCATGGACCCGGTCACCTGCTGGAGTCCCTGTACCTGGTCGGCGGTCACTCCGGCCAGGTCCTCACTCACTGCGGAGAGCGAGCCGGCCGTGGCCTCGACGCCACGCACCGCCTCCACCACCCGCCCCACCGTCACGTGGAGGGCGCCGGTCATGCGCTCGACGCCGCGGGCCAGGTCGCCCAGCTCGTCTTCGGACTCGATCACGCGCCCGCGCGTGAGGTCGCCGGCCGCCACGCGCTCCAGCTCCTCGGCCAGGGGTCGAGTCACCCGCGACACGTCCTGGGCTGCCAGCCGCGCGATCCACATGGTGAAGAAGACGGCGATGCCGGCGAACAGGCCAAGGT
>PIVY01000267.1 GCA_003353795.1 bacterium | reverse complement strand
AAATCGCGCCTCGAAATGGCCTGGAGTTGCAAAGCGCACCTCCAGACGCCGGCCCGGGGCGCGCCCGCCTTTTCGCTATCCCCATGTAACTCAACGTTCTATCGCCGACCTCGCGCGTCCTCAGCAGGGTCTGCGTTGCCGGAACGCTCCTTGATGTTCCCTCCCATGGATGCCGTCCCGCCGGGCAGTTCGCATGCCGGAAGCCTGCACCATCGGCCATCAGCACAACCTGGAGTACATCATGTCGGCCGCCAGTGTCAGCCTCAACGAGATGACCCACCTCATGGAGCACTTGCCGCACTACGGCGCCTATGCGTCGCGGCGACGCGCCGTGAACGCCGAACGAGAGTTCCGCCGCAGCCTGGGCGGCTTGCTCAAGGATTGCGGCGACCACCTGCTCAACGTGGCCGAACGCCGCGCGCAGGTCCTCAGCGGCGAGCAGGAGGAGATCATCGATCTGCTCGTCGACCACATCAGCTCCATCTTCCGCCGCCTCGATCGCGAAGGGACCGTGGCCATCGCCGGCGACCCCGACGAGACCGTGCCCGAGCTGGAAGAGCTGGACGGCCGCCTGCTGCTCCTGGCCGAACATGCATTGATCCTCACCCGAGCCCTGGACGACCAGTCCCCGTCGGATCACTGGTTCCGCAACCAGGCGATCCTGCTCAGCCAGGATCTCGCCGACCTGAGCCAGACCGCCGAGGAGCGCAACTACCTCCTGGGCCTGGGCTGGGAGTCGGAATTCGCCACCATGCGTCGGAGGTAGATCATGCAACGCCGCGACACCCTATGGCAGCAGCGCGAACCCGACGACTGCGTGACCTGGCATCCCATGGAGCCGGCACGAGCGGTGGAAGGCCCCCTCGCCCTGGACTTCTTCGTGGACCAGACCCTGGTCCTCGAACTGGCGCCCCACCAACTGGCGTTCCGTGAGGAAGCCGGACAGTTGAAGCAGGTCTATTTCGACGGCCTCCACGAACTGGCCGTCGGCGACGGCAACGGGCAGATCTCTCCCGAAAGCCGCCTGTTCTTCCTGCGCGGCGATGTCCCCCTGACATGGCGCTGGTCGGAAGAAACGTCGCTCCGCGTGGACACCGGCCGCGGCACCAGCAACCTGATCCCCCTGCGCGGCGCCTGTAGCGTGGTCATCGACGATCCGGCCGGATTCCATCGCAAGGTGCTGCAGGGTCTGGAATCCCTGGAGCCCGAGGTCCTCGTCGGCGTGCTCGACACCCTGGTGCGAACCCAGATCGAGGCGCGCATCGAAGCGCTGGTGGAGAACCAGTCCGTGGACACCATGCGGGTGCAGATCTTGCTGAACGACCTGGCGGCCGCCGACCTCGACGACGACCTGCTGGAAATCGGCCTGCGTTGCATTCATCTGGCGGCCGGCACTCCCGCCGCCCGCGAAGAGGCCGTGGCGCCCCAGGCCACCTACGCGGCTCCGGTCGGTTCGTACGACGACGTGTTCTGATCTGGCTGCCACTGGACAATTCCGCGTAGGCACCGATAATACAGCGGTGACGGACCGCCGGAGCGGCGATCCGCGTGGTTCCGATTATCGGGGGCTCTCCATGATTCGACACGCACTGTTCCTGAGCGCACTGGTGGCCCTGACCGTGGCCCTGACCTTGGCCGCCTTCCCCGCGACCGCCCAGGAACCGGCGCCCATTCTGCGGACCATCGTCATCGAGGGCAACACCAGCACCGATCGTTCGGTGGTGGAACGGGTGATCGGCCTCGTGCCCGGCGATCCCTTCCCCCTCGAGGAATTCGACTCTGTCTGGGACCGGCTCGAGGACTGCGGCTACTTCGCCTTCGTGGATCTGGACACCGAAGAGGACGACGACGGCAACGTCACGCTGCTGGTGACCCTCGAGGAAGAGAAGACCTTCCGCATCACCCCCTACCTGCGATACGACCGTCGGCACAAGTACCTCCTGGGCGCCGCCATGACCGACAAGAACCTGCGCGGCAAGGGCGAGCGCCTCGACGTGCAGGCCATCCTCCTCTACATCCAGCGCGCCCGTGTCACCTGGTCCAAGCCCTGGTTCTTCGGTGCCGACGGTCTGGATCTGCGCATCGACGGATTCTGGGAACAGGCGCCGTTCGTGTACCGGGGCTTCGACTACGACCAGTGGTGGGGCACGGCCGACCTGCAGTACACCATCGCCGGCCCCCTGTTCATCCAGGGCGGCGGCGGCTACGAGAGCTTCAATCAGCGCGACGACTACGACTGGGACGAAGGCGGCGGCCTGCAGACCTTCGAAGCAGGCCGTCGCAACACCTGGCTGGTTCGCGCCGGCCTCGGCTTCGACACTCGCGACAATCCATTCTACCCGTCCCGTGGCGTCATGGGTCGTTACGGCCTCTCGTACCGTATGGGCGGCGACATCGAGGACCAGACCACCAACGAGGTCGACCTGCGCGCCTTCGTGCCCCTGCCCGGCGCGCCCATCCTGGCCCTGCACGCCTACGGCAAGGACGTCAATTCGGTTCAGTTCACCGAGCACATCATCCGCTGGGGTGGCCCCGAAACGGTGCGCGGCGCTCCGTACGCCGGCCGCGAGGGTGACCGAGCCTATATCGCCACGGCAGAGTTGCGCTGGCCGCTGTTCATGATGCCGGTCGCCGTGACGGGTGAGCAGGTGGGGCTCGGGCTGCACGCATTCACCGACGTTGGCGATGCCTACTACGTCGATCAGTACGACACGGCTCCTCGCTCGATGTTCAGCTTCGGCGGCGGCATCCACGTCAATCTCCTGACCTGGCAGCTGCGCTTCGAGGCCGCCAAGGAACGCGACCACGGCTGGCAGTTCGAGTTCATGGACGTGTTCAACTTCTGATGGGGCCGTTCTCCATCAGCGAACGGGATCCCTGGCCCCTGGGCTCATTCACTGCCCTGGACGCCGATTCGGGTGTACGGCACGGCGTGACCACCCGAGGCGGCCCGACCTTCGGCACCGACGCCACCTCCCAACAGACTGCTGACGCAGCCGCCGCTGCCGCCGACGCCCTGGGCCTGACCGGTGCCGCCTGGGCCCGGCAGGTGCACGGCGGCACGGTGCTCCGCGCACATGAGCCCGGACTGGCCGGCGACGCCGACGGTCTGATCACCGATGCACCGGGCCTGGCCGTCCTGGGCCGCAGCGCCGACTGTCCGCTGGTGATCGCCGTCGGAAGGCGCGACGACGGCACGCCGGCCGTGGGGTTCGCCCATGCATCGTGGCGTTCGACCGTGCGGGGCATCACGGCCACCATGGTGGCCATGCTGCGTGACGATCTCGCCATCGATCCGGCCACCATCACCGCGGGCATCGCGCCGAGCGCCGGTCCTTGCTGCTACGAGGTCGGCGAGGAGGTGCGGACCGAGGCGCTGGACCGACTGGGCGGTGACGCCGCCCGCTTCTTCGGCCGCGTGAGCGGGCGCTGGCATCTGGATCTCTGGTCGGCCAACCTGGCCCAGCTCAAGGCGTCCGGCGTGCCGACGGCCAGGGTGTGGGGCACGGACGTGTGCACCATCTGTCAGGGCGAGCGTTTCTGGAGCTGGCGCGCGCAGGGCGACGACGCCGGTCGCTTCGCCGCGCTCATCGGCATCGCGCCCTGATCCTACCTGCACGAACTAGCGAGCCAGCATCACCTTCTGCGACCGCACCGCCCGTTCGGTGACCAGCCGTACCAGGTACGCTCCCGACGGCACCGCCTGGCCCGATTGGTCCCGACCGCGCCATGTCACCGTGTGGTGTCCCGCCGCGAATCGTTCGGCCGCGAGCGTCGTGACGCGGCGGCCAGCCAGGTCGTACACATCGAGGCGGACGTCCTGCTCACGGTCGAGTTCGAAGGCGATCTCCGTGGCCGGATTGAACGGATTGGGCACGGCGCCGGTCAGGCGAATCGCGGCCGGGGGCGTGAGTTGGACGAGGCGCCGGGATCACAACGGACGGTGGCTCCCGTCGGCCGCCCGAGGTAGCATGTCCGGGAACGGGAGGCCTTGATGACGGCGATCGCTCCGCCCACCCCCTTGCTGGCCCTGCTTATCGTCTACCTGCTCGGCCTGGCCGGTCTGTCGTGTTGTAGTCCCAATGACGAGGTGCAACGTCTATCTCCCACCAAAGTCGCCCTGTAGTCAGGCTTCGTCAGCGGCGAGTCCG
>PIVY01000447.1 GCA_003353795.1 bacterium | reverse complement strand
CAGATCGGCGTCCTGCCGCTGCTCGCGCCCTTGCTGATGCTCGCCGCGACCCGCGCCCTGAAGCGCCGGATGAAGGAGAAGCGGCACGCCGAGTCCGAGGTGGTCTACGAGCCGCCTCCGGCCTCTCGTCCCCGGCAGCTCACCGGCCCCACCGCCTCGGCACCCTGGGTGGCGCCCGAGGACTACCAGACCGTGGTCTCCGGCTCCAGCTGCGGCTGCAAGCACCGGGGATGAGCACGATGAGCTGGACCGACATCAAGAGCAGCTGGTCGTCGACCTGGTCGAGCCTGCACGAGCGCGCAAAGGCTACCTATGACGCGGCGATCCGCACGAACCCGAGCGCCTACCGCGACAAGGTGGTGGCCTTCGTGAGTCTGCTCACCGAGAGCCGCGCGAGCCTGGACCGCATCAAGGCGCAGCTCGCCACGGTCGACGACCCCGAGCTGCAGGCCAAGGCCCAGGAGCTCGAGTCCCGGTACGCGACCCTGGCCGCCGGGGTCTACGCCGATGCCAAGCCCGCCGACACGGTGGGTGTGGCGCCGCTCGTGGTGGGCGGAGTGGTGGTCGCAGGCGTGCTGATCAGCGTGGCGGGCATCGCCTGGGCGGTCGCTGCCTACCAGTACGCGGTGAACCTGCGCGAACACACCGGCCTGCTCGACAAGGAGCTCGCGGCGCGGATCGAGGCGAGTCGTAGCGGCCGAACGCTGCCCCCGTCGTCGATCCCGCCGCAGCCGAACCCGATCGACGAGGCCCGCAGCATGGGTGTCTGGCTGCTCGGTGGGCTGACCCTGGCCGCCGCCGCTTTGGCGGTGCCGATTCTGATGAAGAGGGGGTGAGCTGATGGCCCACACATCCAAACCCAAGCGATTCCGGCTGTCGATCGTCGGTCCCATCGAGGACCAGCCAAGGCTGATCCGCGCCTATGGACGCGCCTGTGATGGAGAGTTCGCAATGGTCATGCGGCCGAGCGAGGCCCGCGCTGTCCTGGTGCTGATCACCAAGAAGGACGGGGCATTC
>PIVY01000446.1 GCA_003353795.1 bacterium | reverse complement strand
ACCACACCGGCGCCCTCTTCATCGGCATGCCCGAGTACGTGGTAGGCACCGGCACTCCCGGCGCTCTCTGCGCTCTCTACCCCAACGGCGTGCTCTTCGGAACCGGCGTGGCCGCCGCGACCGCCCAGGCCACCATCGCCATGGCCGAGCCGCCGGCGTCGCCCACGACCCTCACCCTGACCGTCACCGCCTACAACAAGGTGACCGTGCAGGAACCGGTCTCGGTGCTGCCTCGCGACGGTCCTTACCTGGTCTTCGAGTCGGTGGCGATCAGCGACCTCGATGGCGACGCTGACGGCCTGCTCGACGTCGGCGAGACGGTCGATCTGGACATCGAGCTGGAGAACGTCGGTGTGGAGACCGCGACCGGCCTCGGCGCCACGCTCATGTCCGACGATCCGTTCGTCACCATCGACGTGCGCAACGCCGGCTACCCGGACATTCCGGCCGGTGGTTTCGCCCTCGGCGACCAGGCCTTCACCATCACGGTCCTCGGCGGCGCGCCCGACGGCCACATGGTCCAGCTCACGGTGCAGATCACCGATGGTGCGCGCGTCTGGGACGCCGGGTTCAGCCTGCCGGTGCAGGCGCCGGCGCTTGCGGTGGTCGGCAACCAGGTCGACGACACGCTGGCCGGCAACGGTAGCGGCACCGCCGATGCGGGCGAGACGCTCCTGCTTCAGGTCCGCCTGACCAACGTCGGCAGCTCGGACGCGGTCGACGTCACGGCCCACCTCGGGTGCGCCGACGGTTACGTGACCATCCCCGGCGCCGACGCGGGCTGCGCGCTCGTGGCCGTGGGCCTCGACGGCCTGCTTGGCAGCTTCGAGGTCACCATCGACGATGCCTGCCCCCAGCCGACCATGCTGGCCTTCGAGCTGGCCGTCTCTGCGGCGTCCGGCCATGTCGAGGACCTGACGTTCGAACTGGCCGTCGGCGGTTGGCTCGATGACATGGAGACTGATCGCGGCTGGAGCATCGGCGCCGCCGGCGATGACGCTTCGGCAGGTATCTGGGTG
>PIVY01000266.1 GCA_003353795.1 bacterium | reverse complement strand
CACTCGCTGGCCTGCAGGTGGCGCGACTCGCTCTCCGAGAGCACCGAGCAGTACACGAGTCGCGACAGACCATCCGGATTCGAGAACGCGTCGAGCAGGCTGTCCACGGCGTCCAGAGAGGGCTCTTCGCCATCCTCGATGTCGAAGACCACGTTGCGCGCGGCACAGCGGTCGAGTTCCAGGCGTCCGTTCGCGACATTGATCGTGTGTTCGAAGACGAGGCCCTCGAATCGCCAGACGTGGCCGGGAGAGATGTCGTCGCCGTCCAGGTCGACATTGAATCGGATCCGCACCGGTGCACTGTCGTCGGATCCCAGTGACCGGTTCCGGTAAACGGTCCGTGTTGGATCGGAATCGTCGATCTCGATGAGCGCGAGGAAGCTGTCGCTAGGATCATCCGACCAGTTGACCGTGACGAGATCGGCCGGAAAGAAGCCCTCGGGGGGCGGCATGTAGGCCAGGACTCGTTTGGGATGATGGTGGCCCTGGTTCGGCCCCGGCGTCCGGACATCCACGGTCCGCGGCGACAAGTCGTCGTAGCTGCCCGGAGAGCAGGGAGCGCCGTGAATGCTCGCTTGCCTCCAGACGTAGCGCGTGTCCCCGATCTGGATCGACTTCGCGCCGGGGTTGTCTTCGTCCGTGGCCACGGCCAGCGAGGGGCACCGGACGTCGATCACGGCGGTTCTCAGGTCCGGATGCCGCGCACAGGACGACGGGTTCGCCGCCTCCGGCTCGGTCGCGTATCCGAAGGCGCTGGCGGGCCGCTGTGGCCGATCCACCCGCGGAGTGGTGGCCACACGCTGCCAGCCTTCCTGCAGGACGATTTCCGTCTGAGCCAGCGCTTCGAAGACCGACTCGATGACCGCCGCCGTCCCCTTGCCCTGCCGCCAGCGCACGGCGTGCGCGATCTCGTCGCGCCGCCCGTCGGCCAGGGGCGACACGAGGCGAGCGTCGAGGAGTTCGGCGAAATAGGGAATCAGCCAATCCTGACAAGCCGGTTCCGGGCTGCCCGTCGGCGGATTGTCCGGAAAATTGTCCGCCAGACGCTGTGCCAGCGTCTCGTACACGGCGTCGAGCAGCGACGCGCAGCCAGCCAGGTACCGCTCCAGATCCCCGCTCTCGTCCCGGTTGCGGTAGACTGTGGGCAGGATCTGGTAGAGTGTCGACGCAAAATCAGGCGAGCGCATCGTGATCACTCCCTACAGCGAAAACGGGTCGGTCGAGATCGTGACTTCGGACAGCTCCGGATCGATGAAAACGAGCTGATTCGGCCGCGGGCGGAGGCTTCTCCACTCGCCCGTGGCCGACGATGTGACGGCGACGTTCGTGAGAGTTTCGTCGAGAACGGTCACCATGGAGTTGGCGACACCCGCGACCTGTTCCACCGTGAAGATCAGCTGGCTGCGGAACAGCGGTTCGCCCAGCCTCGCCGACTGGATGTCGTAGGTCGCGAGAAGCGCCTCGCGGATGCGAGCGTCGACGTCCTCGAGATCGTAAGACTCGGTGTGAACCCGCGCCCGGACCTCGAGCGACAGTCTGATCGGCACGTAATCCTCGACCACGACCGAGACGCCGGGCAAGGCGTGGGCCGATAGGTATTCTGTCAGGTCGTCGAGTAGCGCGCCGGCCGTGCCGCCGCCGGCCGGAACGATCACCACGCGAACGCTTTCGTGCCGGCCGATCCGGGTCCGCTCCTGGTAGGAGTGGGCCTGCCAGACGCTTGCATGCTGACCCGCGAGATTGGCGAAATCCGGCAACGCGACGGCGCGCTCGAGGGTCAGGACGCTCTTCGGCGCGCTCTCCTTGAGCGTGCTCACCGGCTCCGATCCGCTACCCCCCACGGCGGCGGCCGGCTGCAGCACGGCGTTGATCCGCGGATCGGCCTTCACCGACTTCTCGAGACTGCCCGCCTCGAGGTTGCCGGCCTCGCCGCTGCCCTTGCGATAGGTGGCGCGGACGTTGTTGGAACCGGTGGGCAGCCGGCGGCCGTGGGTGCCGTCGCCGAAGCCGATGGTCAGCGTTCCCGCTTCGGTGATGCGGACGGTGTAGTGGTCGTCCGTGGGGGACGATGTCCTCAGGGTGCCGACGATGTTCCAGCGCCGCGAGTCGACGTAGACCTCGATATCCGGTCGCACGCCGCCCGGCAGTGAGGCGTCCGGTACGTAGGCGATCCCCTCGACAGCGAGCTCGAATACCTGGCCTGTCTGGGTCGCGTCCCCACTACCGAGCGTCTTGATGGGCTTGGTTTCGCCATGCCCCGACTCGACGACGTTCGCGTGGATCGTCGTCTCGTGGCCGGGGTATTCGCCGATGTCGGCAACGGTGGGCGGCGGCGAGATCTGGATCGATCCGGCGGCGGCATCCACCGCCAGGACTGCCGCGTCGTGGACCTTCGATCCCGACGCGACCAGCACGCGGCGACCGACGGCGAGGCTCTCCGGAAGATCCGCCAGCCGTATCGTCGCCGCCACGCTCGTCTCGGTGACGTCGGCGAAGATGGAATCGTCGTTGCGATCATGGCCGGCCGGAGGGAGGGGATCGTCGGGATAACCCCAGGCCACGAGTACGGGCGTGCTCGATGGGATCTGGTCCACCGTGAGTTCGAACCCGTCGGTATCCTTTTCGATCGTGATGACCCGCGCCGCGTGCCGGGCGCCGCCTTCCAGGTACAGCACGAGCCACGAACCGGTCGTCAACGGATCCGGGCTGCCGCTCAGCCGAATTCCATCGGGCTCCAGGGTTGCAACGGCTGCGGCGGATTGGCTGCGATCGGGGACGTAGAAGACCTCGGTCTCCGACGCATACTCGTAGAGGACCTCGCCCGTGTCTCCGTCGTCGTTGGCGACATACTCGTCATGCAACTCTACCGTCGCATTCAGCGCAGAATTCCAGACGTGATTGCCGCCGTCGCGAACTTCTGGCAACACCGTATGCCCGACGGTCTCCTGCCTGCTGGCTCGGGCCAGCAAGTACAGCGGTGTCCCCACCGGCGGTATCACGGCGCCCGATAGCCGGATCCGGTCCCCGTTGACGACCTCGACGGTTGCGGCCTTCCAGGAGCCGTCCTGCCAGGTCACCCGCGAATCGCCGGCCACCAGGCCGTGGTCATCTGCTGCGAGCACGACGATCCCGTCGCCGGCCAACTCCGCAGCTTCGATGCGATCGCTGCCGACGTGCAAACGCACTCGCCACAGCCCGATGCTGGCCTCGGCATCGATCTGCTCGACGCCGAGAGTGACGGTCCGATCGTCGACGGCGAGGATCTCGACCGCGTAGCCGACGGAGTCCGCCTCGTCGTCGGCCAGGATCTCCAGGACGCCGACGTCGCCGGCGTTCGGCAGATCGGCATCGTCGTCGAGCGTCAGGGCGGCCTCGAATCTGTCACCCGTCCATCGGATGGCGAAGGCTGCCTGAGATCGGTCCCAGTCCAGCGGTCGCATGGCGCTCTGGCAGGGGACCGCGTCCAGGTCGACCAGCGTCTCGAAGATGAGCGGCGCGCCGTCGTCCGGCGTATGCCGGATCTGGAACCCCGCTCCGACGCAGAACTCCTCATTGACCTCGAATGCCAGGGGGACGGTGGCCGAGGCACCGGGGGCGGGATGGTAGTCGAGCATCGCGACGAGCCTGGCCACGCTGTCCCACTGGGTCGCGGTGCCGAGATAGCTCTCGTTCGCATACGCATCGAGATGCTCGGTGAGCACGTGGGTCGAGCGCGCGAGAGTGCGGAGGATCTCCCAGCCGTAGTCGCGACGGTCAGTGTGATACTGGGCCAGCCAACGGTCGAGCCTGTCGCGCGTGGACTCGTGCTTTTCATCTGCATCGGTCGCGAGATCCGGCCACTGGTCCGCGAAGACAGTCTCCATGGCCGCGCGCAGCCCTTCGAGGTACGTCGCCGCATTGCCGTCCACGTATCGAAAACGACTCAGGCCCGCGCGATTCCAGCGTGTGAGATCGGATCTATTCATCCTACCCGCCCTCCGTGAATCCGGAGTCGGAGCACGCCTCGCGAAGGTTCGACCGGGTCATTGTCGCAGATCGCGATCTCAGTCCCCTCGAGGACGATACGGCCGTGATCCGCCTGATCGGGAAAGCGGCGTCCGAGCCGCTTGAAGCGATCGAGGCACGCGGCCTCGACACCATCGAGCGCCATCACGACCTCGATCACGTTGCTGCC
>PIVY01000103.1 GCA_003353795.1 bacterium | reverse complement strand
TGACCGCCATCGCCGGCGAAGCCTTCGAGATCGAGGAGATGTATCCTCCGTACGTGGCCGAGGCCGAGGGCGAGGGTCACAAGCGGGCGCTGCGCAGCTTCCGCAACGCGCTGCCGGTGGAGAAGACCCACCACGACCTGTACGTCGAGGCGCTGAAGGCCGTGCAGGCCGGCGGCGACCTGGCGGCAGCCGACATCCATGTGTGCGACGTGTGCGGGGAGACCGTGGTGGGCGAGGCGCCCGAGAAGTGCCCGGTATGCGGGGCGAAGCACGAGCGGTTCGGGAAGGTGGACTGAGCGCCGGGTCAGCGGCAGATCAGTGCCCCTCGGCGAGCCGTCGCCGGAGGTCCACGTCCCAGTTCAGGATGACGTTCAGGTGTGTCGGTCTCTCCGTGCCGCCGTCGGGATGTACGTCGCACGTCCTCCGAGTTCTCAGTTGCGAACTCTCACACCGTACATTGCCAACGCTGCTTTCTTCGTCTCACCACCCGGATCTCGTTACCGGACCAGCATCACCTGCCTCGCGGTCACTTGCTCTCCGGTCACCAGGCGCACGATGTAGGTTCCCGACGGCATCGGCCGCCCGGAACCGGCCCGGCCATCCCAGGTAAACACAGGTTCTCCCGGACCATGATGTCCCGTTGAGATGGCCCTGATTCTCGCGCCCCGCAGATCGTAGATCCCGACGTCGATCCACTGCTCTCGATCCAGGCGGATTTCGATCGTGATCTGCGGATTGAAAGGATTGGGATAGACGTGCAGGCCCAATCCCGGCCCTGGCATTTCGTCCTGACCCCCGTGGATCTCAACGGCCATCACGTTGGGCAAGGAATCGCCGCATTGCGGAAGCAGCAGACTCAGCCCGGCATCGCCGCTTGCGGTGCAGAGGTAGTTCCCGCGCACCGCGAGATCCCTCGCTCCACCGCAGATCGCACCGGATCCCAGGTAGAGCGGCTGTTGTGGATTCGAGACGTCGACCACGTGCACGCCCTCTTCCGGATCGGCGACGTACAGATAGTCGCCACTGGTCACGGCATTGCGTGCGTCCATGTCCCAGGACATGGAGGCGAGGATGGGGGGCGCGGCAGAGAGTTCGTTGAGATTCAGGACCTGGATGCCGTATGGGCCGCTCATCGCGTAGGCAACGTCACCAGCGAAGACGAGACCGCTGTGGTAGAAGGCTGGCAACACATCCACACTCCGCAGCAGGGTCGGCGCCCAGGGCTCGCGAATGTCGAAAATCTCCACGCTGCCCTCGATAAAGAACGCCGTGGAGACGTAGATCCGTCCCCGATACGTATCGACATTCGCGACGAACAGTTCGTAGAACTTCTCGAACACCAGCGTCGGCGCAGCCGGGTTGCCGACGTCGAAAATCCGGAGGCCGCCCTCGTCTTCGAATCCCCCCACGTACCGGGTCCAGGTCGTGAAGACGTGATCGCCGTCGATTGCGGCATGGCATTTCTCGCCCGGCATGGCCTGTACGGCGGCCGTGGTTGGATTCGCCAGATCGGTGATGTCGACCAGATAGAACCCATGGTCCCAGGTCACGACGACCAGGTTGTCCCGCACCGCCAGGTCGACGGGATCGAACGCATGGCCGTCCGGCGGGATCCAGGTGCCGATCAACTCCGGCTGTAGCGGCTCGCTGTCGTCGAGGAAATGGAGGCCCCCCGATCCGTCGACCGCGACGGTACAGCCAGCGAGAGAGTCCACGAGAACGAGGTCGCCGAAATCCGTGACCTGGGTTATCACGGCGGGCGCCATGGGAGGCGCCGCGTCAAATGACACCAGGCCATCGCCGCAAAGCGGGAGAACGACTCCGCCCTCGACGATCATGTCATGATGGAAGGACGCGCACTGGAGCTGGACGAAACCCGTGTCGAGAGGAGAGTCCGGCTGTGTCACGTCCAGGCAGTGCAGGTACGACTCGTAGCATGTCACGTAGGCCATGCCATCTTGGACCTCGATGTTCGCGGCGTGATGACCACATCCGATACCCGTTGCCGTCACGACCTGCGGATCAGCCGGCGTCGTGACGTCGATGACGTGGACCCCGCCGCCTGCGGTGTACACGTAGCCGCCGGACAGGTCGGCATCCCAGACATGGTCGATGCTACTGACTGCACCGATGATCTCCGGCTCCAGGGGATCCGATGCATCGACCAGCTGCACTCCCGCATGCCTGGCGGCCACGACGGCAAGGTTGCCCTCGGCTGAGATCCTCCTGGCGTCGCTATGTTGATTTTGTACCGAAGGCATCCAGACGAAGCCGGCAATCTGCGGATCTGACCGATTGGCGATATCGACGACCTGGACCCAGCCACGGTAGGTATCGCGGGTCACGTTCTGAACGCCACCGACGTACGCGCGATCGCCGGCAGCAGCCACAGACATGGCGCCGTGAACGGGCAATGCGCGCCCGGTGACGTACTCCGGCTGCAACGGATCCGAGACGTCCAGCACCAGAAAGAGCGGGTCGGTCTCGCCGAACGAGAGCACGTAGGCGTAGTCGTCGACCACCGCGATGTCGCGCGGCCAGCCCGGCACCTCGAATGACGAGACGATCACCGGCTGCGACGGGTCCGAGACATCGACGATCTGGATGTCGGTATCCTGGTTCGGGACGTAGACGACGTTGCCGATCGCGGCAAGGCCACGCCCGCAGTCATTAGAGATATCGACATAGCCGGACCGCTGCGTGTAGTCCTCGAAGGAAAGGCATTCCTGAGCACCGGAATCCGTCGGCACGAACGGAGGGAGCAGGACCAGTGAGATAGCGATCACGGACATGAAGGTACGCTTGTGACTCGGCGGTACAGGCGGCGGATCGGTAATCTGTTTCATGACTGACTCCTCACGATTGTGGCCCGCGAATTCGTCACTGGACTAACGTCACCTTCGTCGCGGTCGCTGACCTCTCCGTTTCCAGCTGGACGACATAGGTTCCCGAAGGCAACAGGCGACCAGAATCGGTCCGTCCACCCCACTCGACATCGTGACGTCCTGCCACCGCAGTTCGATCCACCAGCACCCGCACCAGCCGCCCTCGCAGATCGAACACCCGCAACCGTACTGATCCGGGCTCAGTCACGCTGTACGAGATCGTCGTACGCGGATTGAATGGATTGGGATGATTCGACAGCGATACCGTCTCGGGGACAGTCCCGGGCGCCTCGAGGACGATGCAATCATCCAGATTCTCGACGATATAGGCGATGAGTGTGCTCAGGATCGGGATGCCGCCGTTCGAGTTGCCCATGTAGACCATGCCGAACGAGCGGCTCTCGTGGATCATGACGCACGCCTCGTACTGCGCGACACCTCCCAAGTGGTTCCAGTAACCGCCGTTGGAGAATGTGTTGTAGAACCACATGAGTCCCATCTCGTCGGATATCCGGGGAAACTGCACGGTGAACATCGAGTCGACCGTCGCCGATTGGAAGACGCGGACGCCTCCCACCTCGCCGCCGTTCATCATGGCCATGGCGAACCGGGACAGGTCGTGGATGCTGGTCCTGAAGCCCATCGCGTTGTAGGCGAAGTTGTCGGGACCGCCGTCGGCGAGCAGATGATAGGAACTGTCCGCCGGATTCCAGCTGTAGGAGTACGCGACCTGCAGAGGATCGAGCTCGTCGCCCGTCCAGGACGAATCGAACATGCCGAGCGGTTCGAACACCTGGGATCGCGAGTAGTCGATACAGGTCGAGCCACTGATGGTGCCGATCAGGCATCCCAGCAGTATCGCGCCCGCGCCAGCGTACTCGTAGGTGGTCCCCGGGCAAGGGTCCGGCCAGTAGGCCTCGCTGTAGTCCGGACCGTCAGGATCCAGGTAATCTGCCAGCACGGTGCACAGCGGCGCATCGGGCGGGACCGACACGAATATGGAGGAAGGAATGCTCGACGTATGCGTCATCACCTTGCGGATGGTCACGGCGGAATCGGGACAGGTCGGATGGATGATGCTGAAGTCGGTGTAGATGTTGACGTCGTCGTCGAGGCTGAACGCACCGTCCTCCCACAGCTTCATCATCACCGTGCCGGTGACAGCCTTGGAAACCGAGGCGACGCAGAATGCCGTGTGCTCGGTGACCGGGATGCTGTCCTCGAGCTGCGCGTAGCCGTAGGTGCCGGTGTAATAGATACCCGTGGAGCAAAACACGGCGAAGGCGCAGCCGGGGATCTCTTCGGCCGCCATGTGGGCGACCATGATGGAATCGATGTTGGTTCGGATGGTGAGAGGCGTGTCCAGAGGCGGCACGTTGGCGAGGGACGGTTCGCGGACGGACGGTTGCCTGCCGCCGGACGCGGCATCGGTCAGGAAAAGAAGCAGGAAAATGGTGATCGCTACCGCCAGAATAAGGCGTCGCATGGGTAGACCTCCGGTCGCGAGTAGGCACTCGATTGCCGCGCGGACCGCGCTGGAGGTCTGGCATGGATCGGGACTGATGCGGGGGGACAATGTCGATCTGTCGATCCGTCAACTTCGCGAATCTGGTGTCTGGCTGATCCCGGGCTGAGAGGATGCAGGCGCGCCGACGTCCAGGCGAACTCGAACCGGATCAGCCTAGCCGTCTGGATGGGGCCAATCAATTGGGTGGATCATGCGCCTGGATACAGATTTGGGATTCAGCGATCGCCATTGATGGTGACCGATACGATTATCGAACACACTGACATGTTTCAACGCTCTCCCCTGTATGATTGATCCGATCGACGAGAATCGCGACGAGAATCCATTGTGTCCTCGATCCCCGTCCATCACACCCGACCAGAGACGTTACTCTTCGCCCCTGTCAAGTCTGGGCGATTCCCTTAAAAAAGGACTGTGATAGTCCTGCAATGACATCCAGCTTATAATAACTGCCGAAATCGAGTTGTTATCCGCCCAAAAGCCGCAGCGAGGACTCTCCATGCCTTCCACCCGCCATACCCGTTGGCCCATTGCGGGCCTGTGCGTCGCTCTCATCGCCCTCCCCGCCGCCGCCCAGTGGACCCGTCTCTCCGGCCCCGTCCCGCCCCAGACCGCCGGCTTCGTCCAGCACGGCGACCTCTGGTTCCTGGGCACCGACTTCGCCGACTCGGGCGACCTCTTCGTCTCCAGCGACCAGGGACACACCTGGACCGACAGCAGCCTGCCCAACGGCGGCGTGTCGGCCATGCTGTCGCACGGCGGCCGGATATTCGTCGGCGGCTACCTCTCGGGCCTGTTCTGGAGCGACGACGACGGCGAATCGTGGACCGCCGCCGGTCCGCCCCTCAGTAATGGCACCGTGGAGCAGATCCTCCCCGTCGACGCCACCAGCATGATCGCCGGCCTCGACCCGTTCTTCCCGTCGCTCCTCTATCGCTCGAGCGACCACGGCGTCACCTGGACCGCCATCGACGCCGGGCCCAGCCTGCGCTGCTACGACCTGGCGCTGGTGGACGGCACGGTGCTGGCCGCCGGCGAGGATGCCGGCGTGTGGCGGTCGCCCGATGGCGGCATGACCTGGCTGCCGGGCAACGCGGGCCTTCCTGCAAGTGCCGACACCTACCGTTTCGCCGTGGACGGCTCGGTGGTCTTCGTCGCCGCCGGCACCAACGTCACCAGGGTGGCGGTCTACCGGTCCGACGACCAGGGAGCCAGCTGGACCGAGGTCAGCACGAATCTGCCGGCGGACGTCGGTCAGAAGGCCTCGCAGCTCTCGTTCCTCGACGGCGATCTCCACCTCGGCGTCTGGGGCACCTTCGGCACCCGCGGCCTCTTCCGCTCCACCGACCTCGGCGTCACCTGGACCCACCTCACCGCCAACCTGCCCGGCGACCCCAGCGTCATGGCGGCGGACATCATCGACGGCGACCTCGTGGCCGGCAGCTTCGACGGTGCCTTCCGCAGCGGCGATGGCGGCGCGACCTGGGTCGAAACGTGGCTGGGCGCGGCGGGCGTGGGCGGAGGCAAGGCCATCCTGCACGCCGCCGGTCGTTTGCACGTGGGCCTCGCCGGAACATCGAGTAACAGGCAGGGCATCCTGACCACCGCGGACCTGGGCCTCACCTGGCAGAGTGCCGACCATCCCGGCGCCAGCACCACCGCCGTCGATTTCCTGCACCACGACGGCGCCATCTACGCGGCCCTCTATGGCCAGGAACGGGGCGTAGCCGTGTCCCACGACGGCGGCGACAGCTACGTCATGAGCGACGCCGGCATGAATCCAGGTACGGTTCTCTGGTGCATCCACGCCCACGACGGCGTGATGTTCGCCGGCGCCTTCGAGGGCCTATACCGCTCGTTCGACGACGGCGCCTCGTGGTCCCTGGATCCGACCACCGGCTGGGTCAGCGACCTGACCTCCCACGATGGTTTCGTCTGGGCCTCCCTCTATCCCGGCGGCGTGATCCGATCGGACGATGACGGCGCCACCTGGACGGCCGTCAACGCCGGCATGGAATCGGCGCCCCACGTCAACGTCCTCGAGGTCTTCGACGGCACGATCTACGCGGGCGTCAACGTGGGAGCGGTCATGCGCTGGAACGGGTCGGCCTGGGAAGACACCGGCGCCGACTCATCGTACGACCTGTTCGCCGTGGGTGGCGTCCTGTTCAACGGCCGCTGGCAAGGCACGGTGGAGTGGACCGACGACGGCGCCACCTGGCACGATTTTTCCGAGAACTACACCGGCAACACCATCGAGGGCCTCGGCGCTACCGACACCCACCTGATCCTCGGTTCGCGCGGCCGCGGATTCTGGGCGCGGCCGTTGAGCGACCTGCCGGTGACCACGGCGACAGAGGACGTTCCGGTAGTCTCCGCCTGGCGCCTGGACGTGGCGCCCAATCCGTTCAATCCGCTGACCACCGTGAGCTTCGACCTGCCGCGCGCCGGCCACGTGACGGTTGACGTCTACGACATGGCAGGGCGGCGGGTGCGGCGGCTGGTCGATGGCTCGCGCGAATCCGGACGACACGCCGTGCGCTGGAACGGTCGCGACGACGCCGGCCGCGGGGTGGCGGCCGGCGTCTATCTGGTGCGGGCTTCGGCGAATGGTCTCGAGGCGATGGCCAGGGCCGTCCTGGTGCGCTAGCTCTCACTACCGACCCGCACATGCTGGACGTCCACCGCCACCGGCTTGCAGACCGTGCTGCACACCGGCGAGTGGCCGCGCACGAAGTCGAGCAGGTCGTCGAGTTCGGCGTCGGAGCAGTCGGCATCGACGCTCATCTTGATGCGGATCGATTCGTAGCCCGGGAACGCCTGCTCGTCCAGACCCAGCAGACCCTGCAGGTTCATGTCGCCGTCCAGCTCGGTGGACAGGCTGCGGATCTGGATGCCGCGGGCGGCAGCGTGCAGCACGAACGTGGTGGTCACGCAGCCGGCCAGGGCGTGGAGCAGGTACTCCACCGGGTTGCCGCCCTCGTTGTTGCCCAGCAGGATGGGGGGCTCGCCGTTGGTGTAGACGAAGGGCTCGGTGCGCGAGTCGTCCTCGCGGCCGGCGCCGTAGAAGTCCTGGATGGTGGAGCGGTTCTCGCCGCCGTCGATCCACTGGTTGCGGGCGCGGAACTGGAACTGGGCCAGGGACGGGTTGTCCTTGATGGCGCCGATGGTCTCCATCATCTGGGTGGTGTCGAGGCCGTTCAGCGTGGTGGTCATCTGGGTCTTCATGGCTATGCTCCTTCTTGCGGGTTCTCGGTTCAGGGCACCAATCGTGCGCCGTTGGCGGGAACCATAGAAAGAGCCGTGCCGGGAACTTAAATCTTCATTGTATGCTGAAAACAATAGGGTTATGGAACTTGGTCCCCCCGGGGGAACGTTCCGAAATCTCGGGAATCACGAAATCTCGGGATTCCGATTCCCGAGATGTCGGGATTCAGGCGCGGCCCGACCGCTCGATGCCCAGCGCCTTGAGGCGCGACGAGAGGGTGTTGGCATTGAGGCCGGTCAACTCGGCAGCGCCACCGGGGCCGGAGATCTTGCCACCGGCAGCCTCGAGAGCGCGCAGGAGGTTGTCGCGGTCGAGGTCGCGGAGTTCGACGGCGGTGAGGATCCGGTCGGTGTCGACCGGTGCGGTGCCCGACGCCGGCGCACCCTGGACCACCGAGTCGGGCAGCGCGCGGTCGAGGTTCAAGCGACGCCCATCCCGTGACGTGATGAAAGCGCGCTCGATCACGTTCTGCAGCTCACGAACGTTGCCCGGCCAGTCGTAGCGTTTGAGGCGGGCCTTGCACGCGTCGGTGAACGGCGCCACTTCGCGACCACCTTCCCGTGCGAACCGGTCGGCGAAGGCCTCGGCTAGTAGAACCACGTCATCGTCGCGCTCACGCAGGGCCGGCATGTGCAGCGGAAACACATTGAGCCGGTAGAGCAGGTCGCTACGGAACCGGCCGTCCTCCGCCATCTGTTCGAGGTCTCGATTGGTGGCCGCAACCACGCGTACGTCCACGCGCTCGGTGCGCGATCCGCCCACCGGTTCGAATTCACCCTCCTGCAACACGCGCAGCAGCTTGGCCTGCAGATCCAGCGGCAGTTCGCCCACCTCGTCGAGAAAGATGGTGCCGCCGTCAGCCAGCTTGAAGCGGCCGTCGCGACGCTGGGTGGCGCCGGTGAACGCGCCCTTCTCGTGGCCGAAGAACTCGCTCTCCTGCAAGTTCGCCGCGATGGCCGCGCAGTTCACCTTGATGAGCGACTTCTTCGCCCGCGGACTGTGCTGGTGGATGGCCCGTGCGATGAGCTCCTTGCCCGTGCCGGTCTCGCCGGTGATCAGCACGGTGGTGCCGCTGGCGGCCACCTTCTCCACGTCGGCCAGCACGCTCCGCAGGGCGCCGCTGGTGCCGACGATCTCGTCGAAGCCGTGCAGCGCCTCGATCTCCGAACGGAGGTAGGCGGCCTCGTCCATGAGCGAGTGGATCCGCTGCTCGGCGGCCAGTCGCTCGTCGATGTTGCGCAGGATCAGGGTGTGATAGAAGCGGCCATCCAGTTCGAAGCGGGAGAGCGTGGCCTCGGCGGGGAACCGCTCGCCGCCGGCGCGCACGGCCTCCAGACCGTCGGGGATCCACAGCGACTGGGCCCCGCCCTCCTTCAGTCGCTCGGTGAGGTAGGCCAGCTTTCCCCGCGCCTCCCTGGTGAGGAAGGCGTCGAAGGTGGTGCCGACCACGTTGCCGGCGGCACAGCCGAACACGTCCTCGGCGGCTCGGTTGAAGCGCGTGATCTGCAACTCGCCGTCCAGCTCGACGATGGCGTCCATGGCGCTGTCGACGAGTCGGGTGAGCTTCGCCTCGCGTTCGCGGAGGCCCTGGTCGCGGCGCAGGCGGCGCAGCTCGGCGGCGGCGCGGCCGGCGAAGATGTTGAAGATGGCCGTGACGCGGGGATCCTCGGGCATCGGTTGATCGTGCAGCACGGCCAGGTGACCGAGGATGCGCTCGTCGGTGTCGAGCAATGCCACGCCGAGATAGCTGACTGCGCCGAGAGGCTCGAGGTCCGGATCGCCGGCGTAGAGTTCGAGCACGTTCTCCGGCACGTGGACCATTTGCTTCTGGTCAATGACCGTGGCGCAGGGCGTCTCAGCGATGTCGTACTCGTAGTCGTCGACGTAGCCGTCGGTCGCCCAGAACGAGAGGGCCCGCAGGCGGCGCGGCTCGGGCAACCACTCGGTCACCCAGGCGCACTTGGTGCCCAGGGCGCGGGCGAGGTGCTTGACGAGCTGGGCGAAGAACTCCTCGCCGGTGGCACTGGCAGTGCCCTCGACGATGTCGCGGAGGTAGGACGGCTCGGGGGTATTGTGGCGATCGGCGGACATCCGAACAGGATAGTGCGGTTCCCGACGTCGCGCCGGTGACGGACGCGCCTTGCACCTGCTACACTCCGGCACCATGAAGATCCTCTGGAACGTGATCGGCGGCCTGGCCGGAATCTACCTGCTCCTGGTCGTGGCGGCCTTCCTGCTGCAGGACCGGATGCTGTTCTTCCCGAGCGGCCTGTCGGCATCGGTTCGCGAACGGTTGCAGCATCTCGAGATCTCCTTCGAGCGCGACGGTACCGTGCTGCGCGGCTGGCTGTTCCGGCGTGAGAACGCGGACGGCCGGCCGTTCCTGGTCTATTACGGCGGCAACGGCGAGGAGCTGTCGTGGAACCTGCCGCGATTCGCCGAGCTGCCGGTGAGCGGGATCCTGCTCGTGAACTACCGGGGCTTCGGCGACAGCGAGGGCCGGCCATCGGCGGAGGCGCTCAAGACCGACGCGACGTTCATCCTCGACGAGATTCTGGAACGCGAGGGCATCGACGCCGGCGAGGTGGTGCTCATGGGTCGCAGCCTCGGCTCGGGCGTGGCGGTGCACGTGGCCGCCCGGCGCGCCGTGGGCGGCCTGATCCTCGTGACGCCCTTCGACCGGCTCAGCAGCATCGGGGCCCACCACTATCCCATACTCCCGGTGCGCTGGCTGATGAGGCACGAGATGGACTCGGTGGCGCTGGCGCCCGAGATCGAAGCACCGAGCCTGGTGGTGGTGGCCATGCGGGACGGTACGGTGCCGCCGCAATACGGACAGCGACTGCACCAGGCGCTGGGCGGGTCGAAGGAGATCGCGACCATCGCCGGCGCCGATCACAACGACCTCGACGGTCACGCCGGCTATTGGCGGGCGGTCACCGGTTTCCTGGAGTCTCTTCGGAGCACGGAGTAGGGTCTCGGTCGTGGCCATCATCGGGGCCCTTCAGGTCGCCAGGCTACCGGAGGTCTTTCTTCTCCGTCGTATCCACGTTGAGTCGGCCGAGGCAGTCGAAGGCGTGTGCGGCAGAGACCATGGGCGAGGTCGCTCACCTCGCAATTCAGGCGCAAACGCTCCGCACCAGTCATCCGCCGCTGGATAGAGAGCCACTGGGATGTTTCGAATTTCCGTCCAGATTCTGAGCTTCGCCAGGTCTAGATCACATCGACCTGATCCGCCGTCGCCGCCGCACCCACCGCACTCCCACCCCCGAACAACCGATACAACACCGGCAACACCAGCAACGTCAGCACCGTCGAGCTGATCACCCCACCGATCACCACCGTGGCCAGCGGCCTCTGCACCTCGGCGCCCACCCCGGACGAGATCGCCATGGGGATGAACCCCGCCGCATCGGTGATCGCCGTGGCCAGCACCGGACGCAACCGCCGGCAACCAGCCTCGACGATGGCCTCCTGCATGACCATCCCCGCCTCCAGCCGATCCCGCAGCGCCGCCACGAGAATCTGCCCATTGAGCACGGCAATTCCCGCCAACGCCACGAACCCCACCGCCGCTGACACCGAGAACGGCAGCCCACGCAACTGCAGCGCGATCACCGCGCCCACGAAGGCGAACGGAATGCCGGTGGCGATAATGGCCACGTCACGAACCCGCTTGAGGCTCAGGTAGAGCAGCGTGAGCACCAGCAACAACGCCGTGGGCACGGCGATGCCCAGCCGCACCTTGGCTCGCTCGAGATGCTGGAACTGGCCACCCCAGTCGACGACGTAGCCGGTGGGCAGATCGACCTCGGAGGTGATGCGATCCCGCGCCTCGCGCACGTACGACGCCACGTCGCGCCCCACCACGTTCACCTGCACTCGCACCAGCCGGCGGCCCCACTCGCGGTTGATGGTGGCGAGCCCCTGTCGCTCACTCACCGCAGCCACTTGGCCCAGCGGCAACCGGGCGCCGGTTCCGCTGGTGATGAGCAGATCGCCCACGGCCCTGGGATCGGTGCGGAAGCGGTCGGGCCAACGCACCACCAGGGGGAACTGCCGCTGCCCCTCGAAGACCTCGCCCACGTGCAGGCCGCCGATGGCCTCCACGCCCTCGAGCGCGGCGTCGGCGGGAATGCCGTGGCGCGCAAGCGCGGCGCGGTCCACCGCCACCGAAAGCACGGGCTGGCCGGTGACCTGGTCCACGCCCACGTCGCCGGCGCCGTCAATGCTCGCCAGGATGCGATTGACGTGGTCGGCCAGCTCGAGGAGCACCTCGAAATCGTCGCCCACGATCTTCACACCCAGGTCACTGCGGATGCCCGAGGCCATCTCGTTGAGGCGCATGACGATCGGCTGCGTGAAGGCATAGTTGGCGCCCGGCACCTCGGCCACCAGCGACTGGATCTGCGCGGTGAGTTCTTCCTGGGTCTTCGCGCGGTTCCAGTGGTCGCGCGGATAGAGAGTCATGAAGATGTCGGTGAGCTCGGTGCCCATGGGATCGGTGGCCACCTCGGCGGTGCCGATGCGCGACCAGGCGTAGCGGATCTCGTCGGGGAACTCGTTCAACAGCAGCTTCTCGATGCGCGTGTTCTGCTCCACCGACTCTCCGATGGCGACCCCGCTCAGGCGCACCACGTTGATGACGACGGCGCCCTCCTTGAGCTGCGGCAGGAACTCGCCGCCCAGGCGCGAGCCCAGCAGACCGGCCGCCGCGAGCACGACCGCTGCGCCGGCGAGTACGACGCGACGTCTCAGCAACACCCACTCGAGTACGCGCCGGTAGCCGGCGGTGAGCGCCACGCCCACCCGACCGCCGTCGGCCGAGGTGCGGTCGCCCAGGAACGACGCGCTCATCACGGGCGTCAGGAACAACGCCAACAGGAGCGCCCCGCCCATGGCGAACATGAACGTCAGCGCCATGGGCCGGAACATCTTCCCCTCGGTACCCTGCAGCGTGAGGATGGGCACGAAGACGATGAGGATGATGCCCATGCCGAAGACGATGGGCCGCATCACGGCCTTGCTGGCCTCGAGCACGGTCTGGCGGCGCTCCTCGCCGGTGAGTTTGCGGCCCAGCGCGCGACGCTTCTCGGCCAGACGGCGCATGCTGACCTCGGTCATCACCACCGAACCGTCCACGAGGATGCCGAAGTCGATGGCGCCGAGGGAAAGCAGACTCGCCGCGATAGCGGCGCCGGTCATTCCGAGCGCGGCGCAGAGCAGCGCCAGGGGAATGGTCACCGCCACGATGAGTCCGGCGCGTAGATTGCCCAGCAGCAGGTACAGCACCACGATCACCAGGATGGCGCCGGCGATGAGGTTGTGCTGGACGGTCTTGAGCACCTCGGCAGTGAGCTCGGTGCGGTCGTAGACCGTCTCGATCTCCACGTCCGCCGGCAGCGACGGCATCACCCGTTCGAGTGCCTGCTTGAGATCCGACGTGACCGCGGCCGGATTCTCGCCCATGAGCGTGAACGCCAGACCCATCACGGCCTCGCCCCGGCCCTGGGCCGTGACCGCGCCGCGGCGGATCTCGTGGCCGATCTCCACGGCGCCCAGGTTCCGCACGAAGATGGGCTCGCCCTCGTGGCTGGCCACCATGATGCTCTCGATGTCGTCCACGGTGCCCACGCGGCCCACGCCGTGCACCAGACTGGCCTGACCGCCCACGGTGACCACGCCGCCGCCCACGTTGCGGTTGTTGGCTTCCAGCGCCGCCACCACGTCGCTGAGGGACAGGTCGTAGCGGGCCAGGCGCTCGGGCGCCACCACCACGTGGAACTGGCGCACCTTGCCGCCCCAGCTATTGACCTCGGCCACCCCGGCCACCTTGCGCAGCTCGGGCTTGATCAACCAGTCGTGCATGGTGCGCAGGTCCTCGAGGCTGCGCTCGGGATCGCTGCTGCGCACGATGTAGTGGAAGACCTCGCCGAGACCCGTGGCAATGGGACCCAGCTCGGGCGGATCGATTCCCGCCGGCAGCGAGACGCCTGCGAGCCGCTCGGCCACGTACTGGCGCGCGTCGGTGATCCCGGTGTCGTCACCGAACACGGCCACCACCTGGGAGAACCCGAACTGCGACACCGACCTGACTTCGATGAGTCCCGGTAGACCGCCGAGCGACAGCTCCACGGGTATGGTGATCTGCTGCTCGATCTCCTCGGGCGAGAGCGACGGCGCCACGGTGTTGACCTGAACCTGGATGGGCGTGGTATCCGGGAACGCGTCCACGGGCAAGTTCAAGAGCGCCCATGTTCCCAGACCGGACAGTAGCAGCACGCCCACTACCACGAGCAGGCGGTTCTCCAGCGCGAATCGGATCATGCGTTCCAGCATTGCCGACAGACTCCTCGGTCGTTATTCGTGAGCGCAGCCCGCGCCCAGCTTGGATTTCAGGAACTCGGTGTAGAGAGCTGCGCTGCCGGCGATCACCACGGCATCGGTCGTGCCCAGACCCGCATTGACGGCCACCTGGTCGCCCAGGCGCAAGCCGAGATCCACGCGCCGCAACTGGTAGAGATCGACCTCTTCCTGCACGAACACGAAGCTGGCGCCGTCCACGGTCTGAACTGAAGCCACGGGCACGGACATCACGTCGGCGCCGGCGCCGGCCTCGATGGAGGCCTCGCCGAAGAGGCCGGCCTTGAGCATGCGGTCGGGGTTGGCGACCACGGCGCGGGCCTGTAGCAGTCGGGTGCGCGGGTCGAGACCGCTGCCGATCCAGTCGACCGTGCCGGACACCTGCGTGCCGGGCAGGGCATCGAAGTGGGCCGTAACCGGCTGGCCGCGACGCAGCACGGGCAGCGCCCGCTCGGGCACCGAGAGCTCCAGCCACACCTGGGAAAGGTCGGCCACCTGCAGGAGCGCTTCGCCGGGAGCCACGGCCTCGCCCAGGACGGCGTGGCGCTGGATGACCTCGCCGGCAAACGGCGCGCGCAAGAAGTAGCTCGCGGTGGAGTCGCGCCTCTGTTCGATGGACTTCAGGGCCGCATCGTCGAGTCCGAGGTTCTTCAAGTTCTGCGCCGCCGACGCCGCGGCAGCCTCGGCGCGCGCGAACGCCGCCTCGGCTTCCTGGAGATCTCGTTCGGCGGCGATCTTCTGCTCGCGAAGGCGCCGCTCACGCTGCACGTCCTGCTCGCGCAGATCGCGCTCGAGCACCGACGCGAGATAGTTGTGCTTGGCCGACGCCAACTCGCTCGAGGCGATCTCCACCAGGATCTGACCGCTCTCCACCCGCTCACCGATGTCCACGTGGACCTTCTGGATCACGCCGCCCACCAGGGGCGTGACGTGGGCGAGGCGGTTGCGGTCATAGTCGATCTCGGCGTAGGCGCTGATCCCGCCGGCGGCGGCCTGGGATCCGGGCGCCGCGGTGGTCAGGCCGCCGAGCGTTGACGAGCGCTCCGACGCCAGGCGCACCTTGAGGCTCTCTCCCGCCGCCAGCGTGGCCGCCAGCTGCGGCTGACAGATGCCGCACTCGCTCTCGTAGACCTGGTGCTCGCCACAGAACGCGCCACCGGCCGGGGCCGGCGCAGCAGCGGCGGGGTCGCAGCATTCGTCGGCCGCCCACACGATCGCCGGCATCATCACCAGCGCGGCGCAGGCCACAGTCGACACGGTATGGAAGATTCGATTCGTCATGGCGTCGTCTCTCCTTCGGGCGCAGTCAGCGGCGGCAGGGCCGCCAGCGCGTGAACTTCGAGGGCGGCCAGGGCCGCATCGAGGCGCAGATTCGTCAACTCGACCCGCACGTCCAGCAGACCGCTCTGCACGGTGAGGACCTCGCCGAGGTCGCTCTTGCCGGTGCGGTAGCTCTCCTCGGCCAGGGCCACGCTGGCCGTGTGGGCCGACAGCGCCTCGTCGAGATAGGTGTGGACGGCGGTTTGCAGCTTGTGATGCCGGCGCCAGGCACTGGTGACCTGGCTGGTGATCCGGCGCTGGGCTTCGGCCAGTTGCAGATAGGCCAGGGTGTCGGCGGCGGCGGCGGCTCGGCGCTCACCCTTGCCGGTGTTCAGCACGGGCAGGCTCATGCTCACGCCGAACTCGAGGATGTCCGTCTCGTCCTCGCGACCGGCGCCGGCCGAGATCGCGAACTGCGGTCGGCCGGCGGCGCCGGCTTCCCGGCGCAGATGGCCGGACTGTTCGGTGCGGGCAGTGAGCGCGGCCAGGTCGGGATGATACTGTGCCGCGGTTCGCACCGTGGCCAGATCGGGGGGAGGCGGCCAGGACACCTCGCCGATCAGCTCGACGTCCGTGTCGGCATCGAGCGCCAGCAGCCGCACCAACTCGGCGGCGGCATCGTCGAACTGCGTCTCGGCCCGCAGCATCGCCACCCGGGCGCCGGCCAGGGTCACCGTGGCCACCTGCGTGTCCAGGGCGCCCACTTCGCCGGCCTCGTAGCGGCGATCGGCCATGTCGTCGAGCCGCGCGGTGAGGGCCACCAGGTCTGCGGCGATCGTCATCAGGTCCCGGGCGTGCAGGGCTACGAGGTACGCCCGGGCCACATCGGCCAGCACGGCGACTTCCGTGCCGCGCAGCAGATCGCCGCTGGCGCGAGCGCCGGCCTCGGCGGCGTCGATGCGGGCGCCGCGGCCGTTGAATCCGAGATCGAGAGCCTGGCTCACCACGATCACGTTCTCGTTCCAGCTGTCGAATTCGTTGCTGCGGGGGATGTGTGCGTACTGGATCTCCGGGTTGCTGCGCCAGGCGCGCGAAGCCATGGCCTCACCCTCGGCCACGCCCACGCGGGCGCGGGCGGCCAGGATCTCCGTGGCCTGGGCACGCGCGAGGTCGAGCACGGCGGTGCGGTCGAGGGTCAGCGGCGCGGCGGCGGCGGAAGCGGCCACGGCACCAAGGACCAGCAGGGTTGTCCACGAACGGATCGGCATCGATTTCCTCCAGCGAGATGAAACGTCACGACCCCGCCATATCCGATGGGCAGAGTCCTGATTCGGTCGCAGTGGAGGAGATCAGATGAGCAGGACGACCGTGCGGTCGGGGGCGCCACGGGGTGCCGCGGCGTCAGGAGCGGCATCGCGGCAGGCGCGCGGAGCATCGTCGTCGACGAGGACCCGCCCGGAGATGCAGACCAGATCGGTGGCGCTATCGGGAACGAAAGATAGCGCGTCCACCGGGGGCTCGACGCCGCTCAGGGTGCAGTCGCAGTCGTCGGTCTCGGCGGTCACCGGCTCTGCGTCATGGCAGCGATCGGCACAGCAGTGGGCCAGCGCGGGGACGGCGGCCAGGGTCAGGCACACCACCAGGACGCCGGCCAGGAGGCGGCGCCAGGGAGTGGATAGCTGATTTGCAATCTGCTTGTTCATGACATTGGTAAAGATAGCCATCGGTCGCCGGGATGCCAGACTTGAGCGCGGCGCGCGCCCTTCGGCTCGGCTGTATACGCCGCCGCCGGCCGTCGGTTCCGCCGTTGGCGCCCCCGCGTCGATTTGCACCGGATGGCTTGCAACCTGTAGAATCATGGGATAGCACCCACCCCGAGGAGGGGGACCCGGGTCGTCATCCGCTCACGGACCGGTTCGCCGACACGGCCGGTTCGACACCATCCGGAGGCGTGATCATGAAACTCCTCGCCCTGTTCATCGTGCTCGCCATGGCGTCCGGCGCGGTCGCCCAGCCGATCCCTGACTACAACCTGAGCTCCTTCTTCATCGACCACGCCGCGGTCGGCGCCTCGGTGACCGTTGCTCCCGACGGTGGCGGCGCGCCCTTCACGGAGGCGTACGCCCCCGGCGGAGGCATCGTCGACGCCACCATCACGGTCCAGCTCCTCTACTCCGACGGCAGTCCGGCGATCGATTATCCCGGCAGCGACCTGTGGCTCGAGACCACGGGAGGCGGCCTCGCCCGCTGCAGTGGTTGGGGCACCTTCGCCGACGGCAGCACCGACGACCAGGGCATGACCACCTGGCAACAGCCCAAGTACGCCGGTGGGTGCTCGGTGGGCGAGCACGTGCTCGTGATGCTGGTCGGCGCGCCCATCGCCGGCACCCTCGACCTCGTCTTCCGCAGCCCCGATCTCAACGGCGACCTCGACGTCGACCTCACCGACATCGTGGCCTTCGCCCAGGCGCTCCTGTCGCAGGAGACCTGCGCCGACTTCACCAACGACGGCGCGGTCAACCTGTCGGACATCGTGATCATGGCGCAAGGAATCGGCGCGGAGTGCGAACCGGCGGAGTGACGGCACTTGCGGGCGCGGTTATGGTGACCGACGAACCGGTCCCCGCCACGCCCCCAGCCTAAGGACTCCGCCATGGATCTCGGACTCGCCGGCAAGACCGCCCTGGTGACCGCCTCGAGCAAGGGACTCGGCTTCGCCGCCGCCCGCGAGCTGGTGCGCGAAGGCGCCCGCGTCATGGTCAACAGCCACGACCAATCCAACCTCGACGCCGCGCTGACCCGCCTGCGCGGCGAGTTCGGCCAGGA
>PIVY01000445.1 GCA_003353795.1 bacterium | reverse complement strand
CATCGCGTCGATGAGCTGCTCGGTCATTTACTTGTTACCCTGTTGGAGCTTGATGATCTGGTCGAGCACCACCGGCGCCAGGCCGATGCCGCCGCGATTGGCGATCGCGTTGCCCAGCTTCTCGGCCAGGATGCCGCGGAACATTTCCTCGCCGTGCCCGCCGGAGAATTCCCCGTCGCCCTGCTGCACGCTCTCGAGCATGAGCTGGGTCATCTGGCCGAGGAACACCGCCTCGAAATTCTTCGCGGTCTCGCGGTTCTTGGCGTCGAGCTTCGGATTGTTCGTCGTGGCCGGGACCTGCGGCCCGGTGGGGGAAGTCACGTCGCGCATCACTGCACCTCGATATCGGCCTGGAGGGCGCCGGCGCTCTTGATCGCCTGAAGTATCGTGATCAGGTCGCGCGGGGAGACGCCCAGCGTGTTGAGCCCGCTCACCAGCGTCTGCAGGCTGGCGCCGTCGACCATCGCCAGGCTGGCGCCGTTGCCGTCGTTCACCTGCACGTTGGTGCGCGGCACCACCGTGGTCTGGCCGTTCGAGAATGGTGCCGGCTGCGAGACCTGCGGGCTCTCGGTCACGGTGATGGTCAGGCCGCCCTGGGCGATCGCCACCGGCGTGATCCGCACGTCGGCGTTCATCACCACCGTGCCCGAGGCTTCGTTGATCACCACGCGCGCCGGCTGATCGACCTTGACCGACAGCTCGCCGATGCGGGTGACCAGGTCGATCACGTTGCCGACGAAGTTCGAACCTGCCGTGAGCTGCACCGTCGCCGGGTCCAGCACCGCGGCGCTGCCCGGATATTTCGAGTTGATCGCGCCGGCGATGCGGTCGGCGGTGGCGAAGTCGGGGTTCTTGAGCGCCAGCTTCAGGCCATTGGCCGAGAGGAGCGAATAGGGCACCTCGCGCTCGATGATCGCGCCGCCGGCGATGCGGGCGGAGGTGGTCACGCCCCGGCTCACGCTGGCGGCGGCACCCTGGCCCTTGAAGCCGGAGACGGCGACATTGCCCTGCGCCACCGCATAGATCTC
>PIVY01000444.1 GCA_003353795.1 bacterium | reverse complement strand
GCACCTCTACCACGCCGTCCAGGCCCAGGTCCTGCAGGTTGCGCAGCTTGAAGCCGCCATTGTTGACGGTCACCATGCCCAGGCTGGCGACATGCGAGCCGCTGCCCCCCTGGTCGAGGTCGACATTGCCGTTCACCGCCACCACGCCGAGCGTGCCGGCCGAGACGCTGGCACCGGTGATCCCGCCCGCGACCGCGAGCGCCACGTCTCCGCCGACGAGGTTGCCGAAGCGCAGGCTGCCCGTGCTCGCCCCGAGGTTCACGACGAAGCGGCCCCAGATGTCGCCGGTGGTGACGTCGCCCTGACCGGCGATGTTGATATGGCCGGCATTGGTGGTCACGTCGCCGAGCGTGAGCGTGCCCGTCGGTCCGGCGATCGCGATCGCCCCGACCGCGTTGATATCGCCCATGGCGAGATTGCCGGTGAGCACCCTGGCCTCCACCGTGCCGCCATTGACCGCACCGAGCGCGTCGGCCTGGTATAGATTGATCGCGAGCTCGCCATCGGCATCCAGGCTCTTGCCCGCCAGCAACGTGCCGGCATTGGCGAAGGTATTGCCGCTGGTGATCGACGCGGCATCGGCGGCGCCGAACGTCAGGTTGCCGCCCGCGCTGAGCGAGAACGCATTGGCGCCGGTGCCGGTCAGCGCGGCCCCGGCCAGCGTCAGGTCGCCGCCCGCGGCCAGGCCGATCGCGTTGCCCGCCTGGACGTTGCGGACGTGCAGCTGGCCCTGCGCGGCACGGATCGAGACCGAACCCGCAGCCGCGAAATCGGTCGAGCCGAAGTCGAAGTTCCCTGCCGTGTCGGTGATGCTGAGCGAGCCGCCCAGCACGCCGAGCGATGCGAAGCTGTTGCCCGCGAAATGGCCGGCGGTGAGCGTGTAATCATGCGCCACGACCGGCGCCAGGTTCAGCTCGATCGTGCCGGTGCCGGCGTTGAGCGTGACATCATGGCCCTGGAGGAAGTTGATCCCCAGATTGCCGGACTGGATGGTGACGCTGCTGTTGCCGTCGGACTGGATCGCGTCG
>PIVY01000443.1 GCA_003353795.1 bacterium | reverse complement strand
TAGCGGAAGATCGCCGCCGCCTCGTCCTTGTTGATGGCCACGAGGACCTTGGCCGCCGAACAACCCGCCATATGCTGACTGGCGCCGGAGATCCCCGCCGCCACGTAGAGCGCCGGGCGAGTGATCTTGCCCGTGAGCCCGACCTGCTTCGAGGAATCGGTCCAGCCCTCATCGACGATGGGACGCGAAGCACCGGGCAGCCCGCCGAGCGCCGCGGCCAACTCCTGGATCAGCTTGAAATTATCGGGCGAGCCCAGACCGCGGCCACCGGACACGATGATGTCGGCGTCCTCGAGGCGCGGGCCCTCGGCCTCGGGCCGATGCGTCACCTTGAACCGCTCATCCACGCCGCCCAGGTCCACCGACACGCTCTGCGCCGCGGGGCTGGTCGCGGTCGCGGCCGGTTCGGCTACCAGGGAGGTGCTGTTTACGGCGATGGCGAAGGTCGCCGCCCCCGTGAGCTCGTACACCACGTTGGTGTCGCCACCGAAGGCAGTCGCGGTGACCTGGAGGCCACTGCCTGCGTCGATGTCGATGACATTGTTCACAACCCCGCCACCGATGCGGCCCGCCACGCGCGGCGCGATCTGCCGGGTCTCCTCCACCTGGTTGAAGAGCAGGGCCTTGGGGCTGTTCTGCTCGCAGTACTGCGCCAGGGCGGCCACGAAGGCGTCCGGCGCGAAGCTGCTGAGCTTGGGGTCTTCGATGCGCTCGAGGGCGGAGACTCCGTACTGACCGGCGGCCTCGGCGACCGGGTCGCCTGCGGGACCGAGCACGAGCCAGGTGAGCTCCGACCCCGCAGCGGCGGCCACTTTGCGACCGAGGGTGAGGACTTCGGCGGCACCGGCGGGGAGACCGTCACGCCCCTCGCCCCACGATACTACGACGATTGCGTTGGATGACATGATCAACCTCCTACTGGATCACGCTTTCAGCGCGAAGATTCTGGATCAGCTTCTGAGCAGCCTCAGCCGGAGAGCCCTGAATGAACTCACAGTTGCCCTGAATGACGGGCACGAACTGCTTGGT
>PIVY01000265.1 GCA_003353795.1 bacterium | reverse complement strand
ACCACGGGTTTCAACGACGACTACGACGAGATCTGTCCGTTCGAGGGCTCGACGGCGCCGGACGTGGTGTACGTGTTGACCTTCGATCGGGACCGGCTCATCGACATCGACATGGCGGGGTCGGGCTACGACACGAAAATCTATCTCTACGACGAGAACCTGATGCTGGTCGCCTGCAACGACGACTTCTACAGCGACTACACCTCGCGGATCGAGGATGCTCAGGTGGCTGCGGGTGTCACGTACTTCCTGATCATCGACGGCTACGGCATCGAGCACGGCGAGTACACGCTGTCGATCCCGTTGCCGCCGCCGCCGTGCCTGGTGCTGCCGGGCTGCGGCGCGATCATCGAGAACGAGCCGCCGCTGGTCGATGGCTACGTCGATGCTCACAACGGTGGCTGCAACAGCGAGGAGTTCGGGGCGCCGTTCTCCGAGGTCCCCGAGCCTGGGGGCGGATTCACTCAGGAATTCGCCGGCACCTCCGGTTGGTTTGTCACGGATGGGACCAATCTTCGCGACACAGACTGGCTGCGGACGGCGATATCTGACTATGGCTATCTCGACGTCTCGATCGTGTCGGAAAAGCCCGTCTACCTGTACCATCTGACGCCTACCGATTGTGGTAGCGTGTCGGTGGAGAACAGCATTCTGGCTCAGCCGTGCGAAGAGGTATCGCTGACCATCTACGGCACCCCGTATGAGGAGATCTGGCTCTGGGTGGGGCCGCCCTCCTCGGTACCGCCCGACGGATACGACGGCAGTGAATTCGCTTACCGCGTCGCAGTCGGCGGCAACATGCCAGGCAGTTGTCTGAATCTGGGTCCTGATAGCGACTACAGCTATGGTTGCGCGGAAGCGGTCGTCGAGCACTATCAGGCTTCATATTCCACCGATGGTTGTGAAAACGATGTCGACCTCGACGGTTCGTGCGGTATTGGGTATGCCACGCCGGGCGGAGACGTCATGGTGTCGGTCTACATGGAGGCCGACCGCTACATCGGTTTCCAGTGGCACCCGTATTACTACGAGCCACAAGCCGACACCCGGTACGTGACCTGCATGGCCCTGTTCGACGATCTGCGGCCGGACAACAAATCCTGTGTCGACCACACTTGCGTGTCGGGGATCAATCAGTTCGGCGGGGTTTCGGCTACGGAAGCGGGGTGGTACTGGTTCGTCATCGATGTTAGCAGCGAGGAGTCTACCCTGGAGTGGGGCAACATCGGCTTCGAGGGACTGGGCGCGCCGCCCTTGCCCCCCGCAAACAACTCCTGCGCCGGCGCCATCCCGCTCCCCGTCGGCCCCTTCACCTTCCAGGACGACCTCACCGACGCTTCCAACAGCTTCGATCCCGGCCGCGACGGTTGCCCCGGCGCGCCGAACACCATCTTCACCAGTCGGGACGTGGTCTACGAGGTCGCCCTCCAGCACGGCCAGACGCTCGACGTCGTCATGTCGGGCATGACGGGTTGGGACGCGGCTCTCTACCTGGTGCGGGACTGCGAGGATCCGGTGGACAATTGCGTCCTGGCCGCCGGATACGAGGCCGGCGGCCTACACCTGAAATACACGGCGCTGGACGACGAGTTGCTCTGGCTGGTGTGCGACAGCTACGGGCACGGTCCGCGGCCGTTCACCCTCACCGGGAGTATCGACAGCACCACCGACGCGCCGCCGGCTGCTCCGGCTTCCCTGGCGGTGAGTGCGGCGCCCAATCCATTCAATCCTGCGACGAGGATCACCTACGAACTCCCCCGCTCCACCCACGCCCGACTCCGCGTCCACGACCTGCGCGGCCGCCTCGTCGCCACCCTCGTCGACGCCGCCCACGAACCCGGTCACCACGAGGTCACCTGGCGTGCCGGCGCCCGCATCTCCAGCGGCTCCTACCTCGCCAGACTCGAAGCCGGAGGGAAGGTCGTCACCACCCGCCTCACCCTCCTGAAATAAGATCCTCATCATCCAGCTTTCGCATCGGGCTCCGATCCATTATCTTGGGCGCCGTTTCCAGAGAATCGCCCGATTCGCCCGCCAGCCAGCGAGGGACCCATTGATGCAGGATGCCGCCGCTTCCAAACCCCCCAGTCTCATCAAACTCGGCAAACTCGCCAATACCAAGAAGTTCGACCAACTCGAGGAGCATTGGCCTGAGGCCGTGGCCAACCCCGAGTACCCGGTCGAAGACCTACTCGCGCTGTCCGGTCAGGTGTACCGCCTGAAGGAAACCGGCCGGGCCGATACCTTCGCCAGCGCGGTCATCGAGCAGGTCGAGAGCCGAGACGGGGCCGAGGCAGCATTGGTCGCCGCGCGTGAAGGCGCCCGCCAGATGCCCAGCGACGCACCGTCCGTGCAGAAGCATCTGCACCGCCTCTACAAGGCTGTCTACTCCGACTACGACGAGTTGACCGGCCTCATCTCCCTGGTGGCGCCCGCCGGCTCCGACCAGGCCACCGCCGTCAAGAAGCTCGATCGCTACTGCGATCTCCGCCCCGGCTCCTATCTCATCGACTACAACTTCGTCATGCCCGGCGTGGTGGAGTCGGTGAACGCGGACACCGGTCTGCTGGTGGCGCGCTTCGAGGACCGCCGCACCGAGTACGGACCGGCCACGCTCGAGAAGGCCATCCCCAAGCCGTCCGACTACTTCCCGGCGCTCGTGCTCTACGACCCCGACGCCCTGCGCACCCTCTCCGACGAGGACCCGGTCTCCTTCGTGAAGCTGGCCATCAAGGCCGACCTCGACGACCTCCTCACCTACAAGAATCTCAAGAAGCACGTCACGATTCTCCTGGGTGAGAAGGGCTGGCAGTCGTGGTGGAAGACCGCGCGTGAGACCCTGCGCCACGACCCCCTGCTGGCCATGGGCGCCGGCTCCCAGCCGACGTTCAAGATCCGCCGTCAGGCCGACCGCTACGAGGACCGTCTGCTGCGCAAGTTCACCCGCCAGAAGGATCCCCTCGAGAAGCTCAAGCTGGTGCACTCCTACCTCGACGAGACGGCGCGCAAGACCGCCAAGTTCGAGGCCGACACCTCGCTGCTGGTGGAGTACGGCAACGGCGCCGCGAAGGTCGCCATGGGCGCCCTCAACGAGAAGCCGTCGCTGGCGCTGGCCGCCCTGGCGGTGCACGCCCGCGTGGCCGCCCGCGGTGTGGACGTGGCCAAGCCCAATCCGCGCGCCGCGGTCGCCGTGCTGGCCAAGATTTCCGACAAGGGCAACCTCGTCATCGAGCTGCCCGACTCCCTGCTCAATCCGTCGCTCGAGTATCTGCGTGAGACCCAGCCCGAGCTCTGGCCCAGCGTCTGGAGTGCGGTCCTGCTGCGCGCCGGCCGTCGCCTCTGCGACATGCTGAGCCGCGGTCTACTGGACGGCGGCCAGTCCGAGATCCTGCAGGCCACCCTGGTGCAGGCCCTCGACCGCCCCACCGCGAGCCCCGATCTCGTCGTCTGGCTCTGGCGCAGTCGCCACGGTTCTGGCCCCATGGCCCGCACCCTCGCGAGCTACGAGGAACTCACGTCCGAGCGCTGCCTCGAGGCCCTGCTGATCATGTGCAACGCCGTGGGGCACCTGCACGCCGTGAGCGGCGAGGAGCGCCACATGAAGGTGCTCGAGACCGCCCGCGCCGACCTGACCTGCAACAAGGCCCAGCCCCTGCTCGAGGTGATCCGCGACGCCTCGCGCGAGACGCTGCACCGCCTGCGCCCGTTGATGGCCGACAACGACGGCCTCAACCCGGCGCTGCGCTCGCGGCTCAAGCTCATGCTGCGGGCCGAGCATCCTGAACTCTTCACCGAGCAGACCTGGCCGTGGCAGGATGAGATGGTCATCTACTCCAGCCAGGAAGGCCTCCGCAAGGCGCAGGACAAGCTGCACTTCATCGTGGACGAGGAGATTCCCGAGGTCGCCAAGCAGATCGGCGAGGCTGCATCGCACGGCGACCTTTCCGAAAACGCCGAGTGGACCGCCGCGCTGGAGAAACGCGACCAACTCGCCAGCCGCGCCACCACCCTGGAGTCGGAACTCAAGCAGGCCAAGATCATCGATCTCGACATGGCCGACTCCGACTACGTGAACATCGGCACCCGGGTCACCGCCCGCGAATTCTCCACCGGCGAGGAGATCATCTTCATCTTCCTCGGCCCCTGGGACGCCGATCAGGACCAGGGCATCCTCAACTACCGCGCGCCGCTGGCGCTGGCGTTCATGGGCGCCAAGGTGGGCGA
>PIVY01000442.1 GCA_003353795.1 bacterium | reverse complement strand
GACGTCGCCGAGAGCGCCATCGACCGCTGCCGGGAGCGGTATCCCGACCTCGCTATCGACTGGCAGGCCTGCGAACTGTTCGGCACCCCGCCGGCCTGGTCCCGCGCCTTCGACCTGGTCGTGGAGCACCGCACCGTCCAATCGTTGCCGCCCGAGTGGCAGGACCGTGGCATGGCCGCCATCGCCGATTTCGTCGGCCCCGGCGGCAACCTGCTGGTGATCGCCGATCTCCGGCCGGAAGACACCGCACCCGAGGGCCCGCCGTGGCGCCTGCGCCCCGAGGAACTGGACGCCATCACCGGCGCCGGCCTCGCCCAGCGGGAGCTGGTGACGTCCAACGTTCCCCACGAGCCGGGCCGCCAGCGCGTGGTCGCGGTCTACGGCCGAGACTAGACTGGTCCGGCACCGGACGACGGGTTACCCTCGCACGACCATGACACCACTGATGCGCACGATCCTCGTCATCATCCTGTCCGGTCTGCTGGTAGCCTGCAGCATCGACCATGAGTTCCGCACGGGACCCGAGCACGTCGTCCTGCAATCGGGCAGCGCGGCGCCGGCCGCCGCACCCGACAGCCTGCTCATCGTCTCCTACAACATCCAGTTCGCCGAGCACCTCGACCAGGCCATCACCGATCTGCGCCTGGCCGGCCTCGACCGGCCCGACGTCCTCCTGCTGCAGGAGATGACGCCGGCCGGGGTCGAGACCATCGCCGCGGCCCTCGGTCTCAACCATGTCTACCACCCGGCCTCGGTCCACCCGCACCACGGCAAGCTCTTCGGCAACGCGGTCCTCTCGCCGTGGCCCATCACGGGCAATGAGTTGCTCGTGCTGCCGCATCCACACCCATGGAGCGGCCACAACCGCATCGCCGTGGCCTGCGATCTCGACATCGGCGGCCGGCCCGTGCGCGCAGTCAGCCTGCACCTTGCCACCGCCGTGGTCGCCGCGCACCAGCGTTTCGAGCAGGCCGTCGCGGTGATCGACAGCCTGGTCACCGGCCACGACGGTCCCGTCATCGTCGGCGGCGACTTCAA
>PIVY01000005.1 GCA_003353795.1 bacterium | reverse complement strand
GGGTGCCAGCATGGGAGCCATGCTGCTCGCCGCTCTGAGCGCCATGGTCCTCTGCGGCGCGGCCGGCCTCTTCTCCGGCGCCATGATCGTGCGCTTCCGCTTGCCGCCGTTCATCGCCACGCTGGCCATGATGCAGGTGGCCAGCGGCGCGGCCTACATCATCGCCAGGGGCCGTCCCATCTACGACGCGCCCGACGCCTTCACCACTCTCGGCCGGGGCATCGACCCGTTCATCGGCGTGCCCTGGGCCGTGTGGCTCATGCTCGCCCTCTACGCCGTGGCGCACCTGCTCATGTCGCGGACGGCCCTGGGTCGCTACGTGTACGCCGTGGGCGGCAACCTGGAAGCGGCGCGGCTCGCGGGCGTGCGCACCGGCGGGGTCCTGCTCTTCGTCTACGCCCTGTGCGGCATGCTCGCCGGCCTGGGCGGCGTCGTCATGGCCAGCCAGCTCAAGAGCGGCGCGCCCACCTATGGCCTCATGTACGAGCTGTACGTCATCGCGGCCGTGGTCGTCGGCGGCACGAGCCTGGCGGGCGGGGAGGGTCGTGTGCTGGGCACCTTGATCGGCGCCTTTATCATCGCCGTCATCCAGAACGGCATGAACCTGACCAACGTGGAGAGCTACACCCAGAAGGTGGTGCTGGGACTGGTGATCCTGGGCGCGGTGCTGCTGGATCGACTGCGGCGACGGAGCCGGTGACCGCCGCCGTTCACGACCCCATTTGAAACCGCCCCCCCAAGTACTGTATCCTCATGAACGGTGGCGCCAGCCGCCGTCCGCTCGAACATCTGGACTGAGGGGGTCCGTTCATGTCTCGCCCGATCACCGTCGCGTGTCTGCTACTCGCTTGCCTGATTACCGTCTCGGCCACCGCCGCCGAGCGACCGCGCCTCCTGGACGGCGGCGCCGCCTCAACGCTCGAGAGCGGCCCGGAAGCCATGGCCCTGACCGAGGTCGACACCTTCTACCTGCTCGGCGGACCGGGTCGCCAGGACGGTCGCTTCGAGAACCAGTCCGGCCAGCCCGACTGGCACGGCTGGACCCACGAGGACGCCAGTGCCGATCCCGATCCGCGCTGGCAGGTGAGTGACTTCCAGGCCCAGAACGGTTCGTACTCCATGTGGTGCGGAACGGTCTTCCCGAACGGCGACCACGGCTACGGTAACGACTGGTACAAGAGCCTACTGTTCGAGCACACCGTTGCCGACAACGCCGTTGCGGCCACGGTCCGCTGGCAGGCGCGCTTGCGAGTCGACGTCGAGCCCATCTACGACTTCGTCTTCCTCCAGGTCAATCGCGGCGGCGTCTGGGAAACGCTCCACTCCTACGACGGCGTGCATGTCGTCGACGTCGACGAGACCATCGTCTTCGAGCCCGCGCACTACACGGGCGCCGGTCAGGACCGGATCCAGCTCCGGGTCCGCCTGGAGAGTGACTACGTCTGGTCCGACGAAGATCAACTCTGGGACACCGACGGCGCCTGCCAGTACGACGACGTCGAGGTGACCGTGGACGGCGTGGTGGTCGACTTCGAGGACTTCGAGGATCAGACGAGCGACCGCTGGCTGCCCATCGCCGAGGTCGGCGTGGGCGATTACGCGCACATCTGGTCGTACTTGTCAGACGTGGACTACTGCCACGACAATTACACCCAGCAGGTGGCCTTCGTGGACGACGGCTTCGTGGTGCCCGGCACCGGCGGCACCTGGTGCATCACGTGGTGCTACGGCCCCGGCGGCTACATCGTGAACCACTCGGGCGGCCTGGCCGGCTCCGACCGCGAGCTCGACAACTACGTCATCAGTCCGGCCCTGGACTGGCCGGCCCTCGCCGACGCGGCCTACCTGGAGTTCGAGGTCTACGAGCACGAAACACTCGCACCCAACTCGCCGGGCATCTTCTACATGTGGTACGTCCGCTCCGTGGACACCGGTGATCCGGCCGATCTCGACGCCGCGATGTGGAAGAGCCGCGACTACGTGTACTACGGCGGCCCGGGCTACCGCGTCCGGCGCGAAACCCTAACCAACCTGCTCGAACCCGGTGTCACCCACGTTCAGGTGGCGCTGCGCGTGGCGGAACTCGCCTACGACGCCTGGAACGGCGCCGACGGCACCCCCGCCCCCTACTTCGACAACGTGCGGGTCGTCGCCTACTCCGTGGCGGGTCCGAGCATCAGCGCCCGCGAGGTCGACCTCTACAACGACGGCTTCCCCGCCAGAGGCCAGTTGGACCTGACCAATCTCGCCGGCAACTCGGTGCGCCTGGATATGGCCGCCAACGTCAGTCCGCCCGAGCACCTGCGCAACGACCCCGGCGATTCGCTGGTCTTCGACGCGAGCACCATCCGCAGCGGCGCCGTCCTCGAAGGTCCGCCCAGGGTGCACGTGCGCATGCGGGCCAACCGGGTGTTCCGTGACGTCCGCGTCCTGCCGGCGAACTTCACGCTGCAGCAGGACACCTACCACGACATGGTGACGGGCTGGGTCGACGCCGACTCGGTGTTCAACGGCACGGGCGGCTTTGTCGAAAACCGCTGGTCGTGCGACTTGCCGGACGAGGGGTTCTTCTACCCCGGCGACGTGATCCACTACTACGTCGAGGCCAAAGACAACGCGCTCGGGAACATCGGCGTGAGCCTGCTCCCCGCCGACACCACGGGCTACGCGAGCTTCGACCGCTATCCTGATCTCGACCTGTACGACAATCTGTTCATCGTCCGCGCGCTGCCCACCGTGGAATCCAACAACAACGGCGATCAGCCCGATGTCCTGGTCTGGGACGACCAGGGCGACCCCGCGGCGCACGACGAGTGGCGCCACATGTTCAACAGCCTCCGCTACAAGGAGGCCGGGAACTACGACATCTTCACGACCCGCTCTCCCTCGTCGGCCGCCGGCAACGGACTCGGAGGCCGTGCCACGCCCGAGCAACTCGCGCACTACGACGCCGTCATCTACACGTCGGGCGTTCAGACCCGGTTCCTCCTGGGCGACGGCGACTTCCAGATCGACCCCTCCGATGACATCGGCCTGCTCGCGGACTGGCTGGACCTCGGCGGCAAGAGCCTACTGCTCACCGGCGACAACGTGGCGAGCGAGCTCTCGTACTGGAGTGCCGCCGGGACGCAGTTCCTGGCCGATCGCGTGGGTGTCGACGTCGTCAGTCGCGAGATCCTGCATTACATCGGCTTCCAGACGACGCCACTGGTGCGTGCCTTCCCGAGCAACGGCGTCATCGCCACGATCGATCGCTGGGTCCCCTACGGCGGCTGCCCGGGAGTCAATCAGTTCGATGCGGTGACGGCCCATGGCGATACGTGGTGGCTTGCGGAGTTCACCGACCCAGCGGGCAACGGCGACGTCTACGAGTACGCCGCGGCCAGTCTTCACAACGAAGCCACGACCAATGGCACCGTGGCGCTATTGCCCTACGATCTCACGTTCGTCTACGCAGACCAGGGCTGGTTTCCACCCCACGGCTACGGCAACGTGTCGGCGCGCGCAGTGTTGCTGCACGATTACCTCGCGTTCTTCGGTGTCGAGCCGCCTCCGCCCCCAGGCGTAACGCCCGACGCGATGCTGCAGGTGAGCCAGTATCCCAACCCCTTCAACCCGACGACCACTATCGCGCTCGATCTCCCGCACGCAGCCGACGTCAGGCTGCGGATCTACGATCTGCGCGGCGCCCTCGTGCGTACCCTGCTCGACGAACGGCTCGCCACCGGCCGCCACGAGATCCCGTGGAACGGCACCGACGACCGCGGCGCCGCCGTGGCCTCGGGGGTGTACTTTTCCGAGACGCACGCCGGCAACGAGGTGCGCGTTCAGAAGATGGCCCTGGTCAGATAGTTCGATTGATATGCCATGAATGATCCGGTTGCCGTGTCCTCGGAGGGCACGGCAACCGGTGTGCTCTCGTTCCGATAGACCAACCTTGGCCGGAGTCCTGGGTATTTCCAGGATAACGCCGCGGCCGGGATCCGCGGTACCGGCTCACCCCATGGGGAGGTCGCCATGCCCCGGCTGCTCGTCGCGCCTGCGCTCGTCCTGTTGCTCGCCGCCACCGTCTTCGCCGCCGATCGGCGTCCTCCGCGGCCCCGCCCCTACGAGCACGTGATCTACGGCGCGGTTGTCGGTACCCGGACCGAGGTCGACACCGTCTACGTACTCGGCGGCCCCGGCCGGCACGACGGTCGCTTTGAAGACGCCGCGGGAATCCCATCGTGGAATGGCTGGACCCACGTGGACTTGACGGACGACCCCAACGTTTACTGGAATGTGAGCGAATTCATGGCCCCCAGCGGCCAGTACGCCATGTGGTGTGGCACGTACTTCGCCGATGGCGATCCGGGGTACGGAAACAACTGGATTCAGAATCTGGTGTTCACCCAGATCGTGACCGAACCCGCATCCTCCTCCACGGTGACCTGGACCGGCACTCTCCGCATCGACTCGGAGCCCGGATACGACGCCACCTACGTGCAGGTCAATCGCGGCGGCACATGGCAAGACTTGCAGGTGTTCGATGGAACTGGAGTACACACGCTCAATGAGACCATGACACATCAGCCTGGCGACTACGTCGGCATCGACGGCAACGAGATCCAACTACGCGTCCGATTCGAGTCCGACGATGCCTGGTCCGACCAGGATGGGCTTTGGGACACGGATGGCGCCTGCCAGTACGACGATGTCTCGGTCAGCGTCGACGGCGAACTCATCGACTTCGAGGATTTCGAGGACCAGATCAGCAACCACTGGCACCACGTTTTCGAGCCGAGCGTCGGCGACTTCGCAGCGCTCTACACCAACCTTCAGGATCTCGATCCGTGCCGCAGCAATTACTCCACCCAGGTGGCCTTCATCGACGATGGCATTGTGGTGCCTGGCACCGGCGGCACCCCCTGCATCACCTGGTGCTACGGCCCCGGCGGCTACATCGTCAACAACACCGGTGGGCTCGCCGGACCGGATCGTTACCTGTCGAACCTGGTCATGAGCCCCGTACTCGACTGGCCCGAGGGCTGCGATGCCGGACGGTCCACATGCGATATCTATCGGCACGAAGAACTCGGCGACATGGACACGTGGCCAGGTGTCTTTTTTCAAATGCAAGTGCGAAGCACTGCAGATCCTGTCGGCCAACCCATCGAAATCCAACCGTGGAAGTCCGACCGCTTAGTGCGCTACGGCGGGCCCGACTACTGGCGAGCAGAGGTAGACCTGGCCCGATACCTCGAGCCAGATCCCGTCCAGGTCCAGGTCGCGCTCTGGGTCGTCGAATACGGTTGGTACTGGGGCTGGGTCGGCGAGGACGGAACGCCCGCTCCGTATCTCGACAATTTTGCCGTGACGGCGTGGCCCTACGCCGGTCCTCACGTGGAGATCCTGGAGTTCCATCTGGCCAACGACAACTTCCCGGCAGCCGGCGTCCTCGACTACACGGACCTCGCCAACAACTCGGTGCGCTTCGACATGGCCAGGAACATCAGCCAGCAGGACGACATGTTCAACAACCCGGGCGACTCCATCGTCTTCGATGTGGCCACCGCGCGAAGCGGTTCGCAGATCGTGGACCCGCCCCGCGTGTTCGTACGAATGTCGGCCAATCCGCTCTTTGACGCCGTGCGCACGCTGCCACCGGGGTTTACCCAGGGCGGCAACATCATCGATGGTGTGGTCGACGCCGACACCACCTACTGGTTGGGCAATCCCATCGGCTGGACGCGCTTCGAGGTCGATCTTCCCGACGAGGGTTTCTTCTACCCCGGCGACGTGATCCATTACTTCATCGAGGTCCGGGACGACCGGAACGGCAACGTCGGCGTGACCATCCTTCCTCCTGACACCGCCGGCTTCGCCAGCTTCGTACCCGACCTCCGCTACGACAGCAACTTCGTCGTGCGAGCCTTGCCCACGATGTTCTCGGCGACCCCGGGAGACCAGCCACGGATCCTCTTCTGGAACGATTTCGGCGCCGGCGATGGGAAGAGCGCATGGCACCATGCCCTGCGCCACTGCGGACTCGAAGCGGGGACGGGCTATGACATGTACATGAGCACCGCAGCCACCGCCTCTGTTGGCCAGGGCCTGGGCGGCCGCGCCACGGCCGCTGTCATCGACGAATACGACGTCCTGCTTTACTCCTCGGGGATCAGGACCTACGACGTGCTGGGAGATGGCACCGCTTCTCACGGCATGTCGGAGGACATCCAGCTACTGAGCGCGTGGTTCGCCAGCGGGGGCAAGAGCGCACTCATGGTCGGCGCCAATCTCGTGAGCTCCAACCTTGATGACAGCCAGCTCAAGGCGGCATTCGTCAGCGACTACTTCGACGTGCAACTCATCGACCCCACCCTGGCGCCATTGATCAGCAATCAAACCGCCCCGCGCGTGGTCACCGTGGCCGGAAACGGAATCTTCGAGACCATCGACGCATGGAACGCCGTCATCCGCTGCCCCCTCTACACGCGTGTCGACGCGATCGTCGCGGGCCTTTCCTCTTTCCGCCTCGCCACGTTCAGCGATCCCGGGGGCAACCCGGATGCGTATCCCTATGCCGCGGCGATCTACCATCACCGTCATGACCAGAACGCCGACGTCGTGATGCTCCCCTATGACTTGATGTCCGTCCACGCCGCGCCAGGCTGGACTCCACCCCATGGCAATCCCCTACCCGCCCGCGCCGCCGTCCTCGGCGATGTCCTGCGGTTCTTTGACATCAACCTGCCATCCCCGGTGGCCGCAACCCCCGACGCCCCCCTCCGCGTCACCCACTACCCCAACCCCTTCAATCCCGTCACCACCATCGCCCTCGATCTGCCGCGAGCGGGCGTCGCCACCCTCAAGATCTACGACCTCCGCGGCGCCCTCGTCCGCACCCTGGTCGACGAGCGCCTGGCCGCCGGCCATCACGAGATCGAGTGGAACGGCACCGACAACCGCGGCGCTGCCGTGGCCTCGGGTGTGTACTTTTCCGAGACTCGCGCTGCCGGCGAAGTCATGGTCCACAAGCTGGCCCTCGTGAAGTAGACTCTCCGGGCTCGTCCGGGATCCCCCCGGACGCCGTCGTCGATGTCCCGGAGGTCTCCCCGTGCGCCCGATCCTGATCGTGCTCGCCATGTTGATTGCGTTCTCGGCCCTCGCCGCCGACCCCACCCCTACGGTCCACACCGTCGCCACCAGCCACCTCGACACCCAGTGGCGCTGGACCATCCAGGACACCATCGACGAGTACCTCCTGAAGACTCTCGACGACAACTTCGCGCTCCTCGACCAGTACCCCGACTACGTCTTCAACTTCGAGGGCGCCTTCCGCTACCAGCTCATCAAGGAGTACTACCCCGAGCGCTACGAGCGCATGAAGGAATACATCGCCCAGGACCGCTGGCGTGTGTGTGGTTCGTGGCTCGACGCCGTCGACGTGAACATGCCCTCGCCCGAGGCGCTCTTCCGCCACGCGCTCTACGGCAACGGCTGGTTCGATCGCGAGTTCGGCAAGCGCAGTGTCGACGTCTTTCTGCCCGACTGCTTCGGCTTCGGATACGCGCTGCCGTCGATCATGGCGCACTCGGGGCTCACCGGCTTCTCCACCCAGAAGCTGTCCTGGGGCTCGGCCTACGGCACACCCTTCGACCTCGGTCGGTGGCGCGGCGTGGACGGCAGCGAGGTCATCGCCGCGGTGAATCCCGGCGCCTACGTGAGCGACCTCGAGGCCGACGTCTCCCGCGACACCACGGTCATCGCCGCCATCGAGCGCACGGTCGCGGCCGGCGGCCCGCCGTACGCCTTCAAGTACTACGGCACCGGCGACACCGGCGGCGCACCCACCGAGGGCTCGGTGCAGTGGCTCGAGAAGAGCATCGCGTCGGACGGCCCGGTGAAGGTGGTCTCCGCCGGCGCCGACCAGATCTATCGCGAGCTCACCCCGGAACAGGTGGCGTCGCTGCCGGTGTACGACGGGGAGCTGGTCATGACCAGCCACGGCGCCGGCTGCTACACGTCGCAAGCCGCCATGAAGCGCTGGAACCGCCGCTGCGAAGTGCTGGCCGACGCGGCCGAGCGGGCGGCGACGCTCGCCTGGTGGATGGGCGCGCGAGATTACCCGCACGAGGAGCTGGAGCGGGCCTGGACGCGGTTTCTGTGGCACGGGTTCCACGATGACCTGACGGGGACCAGTATTCCCGAAGCGTACATGTTCAGCTGGAATGATATGTTATTGAGTCAGAAGGAGTTTGCGCAGGTCCTGGAGAGTTCGCTGGAGGGCGTGCTCGCGGAGATGGACACGGATTTCGACGGCACTCCGCTGGTGATCTTCAACCCGCTGGGCTTTCCGCGCACCGAACTGGTGACCGTTCACGGGAGCGAGCCCTCGCCGTTCAGCTCGGGTGTCGACATCGGTTTCCAGGTCCTCGATCCGCAGGGCCGTGAAATGCCCCTGGTCCGCTGGGCCTCGGATCCCGACCGCAAGGTCCACCCCCTCGATCGCTGGGCCTTCGTCGCGACCGTCCCGGCCAACGGCGTCGCCGTCTACGAGGTCCGCAAGATCCTGGCGCCTTACGAACCCCCGGCGAATCAGGGCTGGAACCCGGAGACCGGCATCCTCGAGACCGACCGCTACCGTCTGCGCCTGGATGCAGGCGGTCCCCAGTCCCTGATCGACAAGCAGACCGGCCATGAACTCGTGTCCGCGCCGCCGCGTCTGCAACTGCTCCACGATGAGCCGCGCAACTGGGCCGCCTGGGAGATCGACTACGACGACCTCATGGCCGCGCCCTACGCCGAGGTCCCGCTCGGTGGCATCCCCACATCGGTGGTCACCGGGGCCGACGCCGCCCGTCTCACCTTCGAGCACGAGGCCGCCGGATCGATCTTCCGCCAGACCCTGCTGGTCGCCGGCGACCGCCTCGACTGGCAACTCGACATCGACTGGGCCACCAAGGCCACGCTCCTCAAGGCCGCCTTCTTCACCACGGCCCACGACACCCAGGCCACCTACGATCTCGGACTGGGCGCCATTCGCCGCGGCCTCAACCGGGAGAAGCTCTACGAGGTCCCGGCCCAGCGCTGGGTCGACCTGAGCGATGCCTCGGGCGAGTTCGGCCTCAGCCTCATGAACGACGGCCGCCACGGCTGGGACTTCCCCGCGCCCGGTACCATGCGGCTGTCATTGATCCACACGCCGGCGGTCAACAGCAACTGGAGCTGGATCGACGACCAGAAGAGCCAGGACCTCGGTCGCCATCGTGTCACCATCGGCATGATGGGCCACGGCCCCGAGTGGCGGACGGCGGCCGTGCGCGAGGCCGATCGCCTCAACCAGCCCCTGCTGGCTTTCCGCTCGGTGGGCCGCCACGAGGGCGCCTGGGGACGCACCCTCTCGCTGCTGAACCTGGGCGACGAGAGCGGTCCCGACCAGCCGCGGGCCGCAGTGCGCGCCATCAAGAAGAGCGAGGAGGGCGACTGGCTGGTGATACGGCTGCAGGAGACCTCCGGCGTAGGCGCCGCGGGAGTCATCGTCGCACCCGTTGCCCCGGCCACCGAGTTCCGCGAGCTGCGGGCCGACGAGGTCCAGATCGTCGCCAGCGACGAGGTGGAGTTGCGCGGTGGCGCCCTGGTCTGCGATCTCGGCCCCTACCAGCCCCGGACCTTCGCGCTGAAGCTGGCGGCACCGCCCGCCCCGCGTCGGGGCGAGCCCGTCCGCCAGCAGACGCTGGCGCTCCCCTGGAACCTCGACGGCCTGAGCACCCATGCTGAACCGACCGACGGCGACCTCGACGGCACCGGCATGAGCCTGCCGGGCGAACTGGTGCCGGCGGTGATCCGGCGCGACCGCGTGGACTACGCCACGGGTCCCCGCGAATCGGGAGCTGCCAACCTGGTGCGCTGCGAAGGCCAGACCATCGCGTTGCCGGCCAGCGACCTCTCCCACCTCCGCCTGCTGATGTGCTCGACGGCCGGCGGCCGCGAGGCCGCATTTCCCGATGATCTCGGCATTCCGAACGAGCGCTGGATCCCCGACGGTCTCGACTACCTGGGCCAGTGGGACAGCCGCCTCCTGGGCGACGACACGGTCCACGAGGCCGGCGATCTGGTGCCGGCCTACACGGCGCGCAACGACATCGGCTGGGTCGTCACCCACCGGCACGGCCCGGCGGGTAACAAGCTGCCCTACGTGTTCACCCATTTCTACGTGGTGGACATCGTGGTGGCGCGATCCGACGGCGCCCGCTCCCGCGCCATCACCCTGCCCGACGATCCCGCCCTCGTGATCCTGGCCGCCAGTCTCGTCGAGCCTGCCGCGTTGCTGGAGCCCACCACCGAACTGGTCGACCTGCCGCGCTACCCGAGCGTGACGATCGCCGCCGAGCGCCGGGCCTTCGTCGACTCGTTGACCGTGCAGGTCACGAGCCCCAACCGCGGAACCCGCATCGAACTCGCTCGCGACGGCGGCACCCCCGCGCCTTACGACGGCGCGCCGCTGACATTCACCGAGACCACCGAGCTCCGCGTGATCGCCCGCGGCCCCTTCCCCGAGGCCACCGCGCGCACCGCCACCTTCACCCGCCTCGACCCCTGGCCCGCCACGACGGCGCAGACCACCACCGGCGGCCTCGCCACCCGCAGCTACCTCGGCGCCTGGCAAGCCCTCCCCGACTGGGCCGAACTCGCGCCGGCACTGGAGTCGGTCAGCGCCACCATCGCCATCCCCGCCGACCTCCCCGAGGAAGACATCGGCGTCGTCATGATCGGCTACGTCGAGGCCCCGGCCCGCGGCGTCTATCGCTTCTGGCTCAGCAGCGACGACGGCAGCCGCCTCTGGATCGGCGACCAACTCGTGGCCGACCACGACGGCCTCCACGGCTCGAGCGCGCTGTGGGGCGACGCGCCCCTGGAGGCCGGCCTCCACCCCATCACCGTCGAATTCTTCCAGCACCTCGGCGGACGGGATCTGAAGCTCGAATGGAGCGGCCCCGGCTTCACGCGCCAGGAGGTTCCGGCAGCGGCATTCCGCCACTAGACGCGACCCGCGCCACCTCGCCGCCGTCCTGATCATCGCGATCAGGACGGCGGTTTGACATTCGGCCCGCGATGCGGGAATATTTTACCGGTAGAACCGTCCCTCACCCCGGAGGCGCCCCGTGACCCCGAGCAGGAAACGCGTTTACCGCGAGCACGAGCTCAGCCGCCGCGAACGCCAGATCATGCAGGCGATCTACCGCACCGGGCAAGCCACCGTGGCCGACATTCTCACGGTGATTCCCGACCCGCCCACGGCCGACTCCATCCGGCGCATGTGTCACATCCTCGAGGACAAGGGCTTCCTCACCGCGAAGACCGTGGGCAACAGCCGCGTCTATCGACCGACCGTGACCCAGGGCCGCGCCGCCCGCAGCGCCCTCACCGACGTTGTCGACAACTTCTTCGACGGGTCGCCCCGGATGCTCGTGGCCGCCCTGCTCGACACGCACAAGGACCGGCTTTCGCCCGAGGACGTGGCCCGGCTACGAGGCCTCATCGACACCGCCGAAGACGACGAGCCGAACGAGGCGGATTAGCCATGGACCAGATCTTGAGCGGACAGTTAGCAGGACCCGAAGCCGCGACCTGGCTTCGCTTCGGCCTGGACCTCGCGCTCAAGGGAACCGTGCTCCTCATGGCCGCCCACGCGTTGACCTGGATCGCGCGGCACGCTCGCCCCGAACTGCGCAGTCGCATCTGGACGGTGACCTTCTGTTGCCTGCTGATCCTGCCCGCTATGGGCCTGGTAACGCCGCGCCTGGTAGCACCGCTGGTCGAGGTGACGCCCCTGTCCGTGCAGACCATGACCGCAGAGCCCACTTCCGAGATCTCCCGGGTCACTCAGCCCTTCGGTCACCAGAACAGTCCCGCCGGAATCGAGGCGGAATTGGAATCGACCCGTGCAGTCGGGCCGGCATGGCCGTGGTGGCAGGCTCTGACCATGATCTGGATGGGCGGTGTCGTCGCCCTGCTGATCCGCAGCGCCAGTCGGCTCGCCGGCGGCATGTGGCTGGCCCTGAGGGCGTCCCCCGCACCACCCGAATTCGTCGCCGCTCTCGGCCTCGGCGCCGATCGCGGCCGGGCTCCGGACTTGCACCTGTCCCATCGTATCGTGATCCCGTTCGTGGCCGGCGTCATGCGACCCCGCCTCGTCCTGCCCGCCGATGCGGTCCACTGGCCCGCCGAAGCCTTGCGCCCCGTCGTGCAACACGAGCTGGCGCACGTCCGACGCAACGACTACCTCCGACTGGTCCTGGCCGAACTGGTCTGCGCCGTGTTCTGGTACCAACCGCTGGCCTGGCATGCCGCACGGAGGGCGGCCTTGACGCTGGAGATGGCCTGCGACGAGGCCGCCTGGCGGAGCAGTGGCGACCGCCGCGGCTATGCGCACCTCCTGCTGTCCATGGCCGAGCGCATCGCCCTTGCGCGCGAGCCCGCCCCGACACCGGGACTGGCCCGTGCCGCCGACATCGAGGTTCGGCTTCGCCATCTGCTCGGGCACCCGGCTACGCTGACGGTCCGCCGGTACCGGTTCGTCACGGCGGGCCTGCTGGCCCTGCTGGCCGTGGCCGTCATTCCCGCCAGTGCCGTTCGGCTATCACAGCCGGAGGTCATCGTGTCCGGGACCGCGGTCGGGCCCCAGCCCCAGACACCGGTCGCCGAATCGTCCGAGCCCGCGCCGGTCTCTGGTGACATCCACGTCATGGCCCTGCGAGGCGATCACGCCGGGATCACAGCCCTGCTCGATACGATGCCCTCCCAGCTGGAACACCGCGACTTCAAGGGCATGACTCCCCTCGCCCAGGCCTCCTGGGGCGGGCACGCCGCCCTGGTCGCCGACCTCCTGGCCCGGGGAGCCGACCCCGACGTCCGCAACGCCAACGGCCTGACGCCGCTCTTCAGCGCCCTCGACCGCGGGAAGCGATCCGTCGCCAGGGCCCTCCTGGACGGCGGCGCCGACATCCAGGTCCGCGGATACCACGGCTGGACCATGCTGCACGCCGCCGCGCGCATCGGCGACACGGAACTCGTCCACCGATTTCTCGCCGCAGGGCTCGACCCCGACGCCCGCAGCACCGACGGAGACACCCCCCTCCACTTCGCGCGCTGGGGACATCACGACTCCACCATCGCCGCCCTCATAGCTGCCGGCGCCGAAGCCGAGCTGCGACCCCGACCCGGGCCTACCGGTAAAAACTTATTGACAGTACGGTAATTTTTTACCGATACTGATCCTGCCGCCGCCAGATCCCCGTGGTGCGTCGGCAGCGCCGGTCGCGTCCTTCCCCGCCACGAGGTGTCCCATGCTCCGATCATCCGGGCGACCCGTTCGCCACCTGTGTCTCGTCATTCCCATCGTCATTTGCAACATCGCGATCGCGGGACAGATCGTCCCCATCGACGGCGTCCCCCACGTCTGCAATCCCGCCGTTCCGCCCGGTGGCGTGCAGGTGCTCGACATCGAGGAGATCTGGCGTGCCGGCGGCGCCGACGACGAGGACGCATTCTTCGGACTGATCACCCGCGTACTCGCCGACGACAGCGGCCGTCTCTACGTGCTCGATTCGCAGCTCCAGCAGGTCCACGTCTACTCGCCGGACGGGAACCTGGAGCGCACCGTATTCGGTGAGGGCGACGGCCCCGGCGAAGTGCGCCGGGCCAGTGATCTCGTGCAGTTGGCGGACGGATCGCTGGGCGTCGTCAACCGGTTCCCTGCGGCCCTGATCACCATCGACCGAACGGGGAATCCCGGAACCACTCTGGTTCCTCGCGAGCCCGGCCGCATGCTCGCCACTGCAGCCTGCCGCGGCGAACGGCTGGTCATGGCCGGCGTCCTCAACGTCCAGGACGAGGACACCGGCACTCACACGGCAAGCTCCACACTCGCGGCTATCGACCCGAACGGCGACGAGATCGTCCGTTACCTCGAGAGCAACCGCCATGTCGACTATCACAACGACTACGTCTTCTCCGAGAAGGCGGCCCTGATCGACTTCCTCTACAGCTTCGACGTCGGCCCCGACGGACGGGTCTACGCGCTGGCCGACCGCGACGAGTACGAGATCACGGTCTTCGAACCCGACGGCTCGGTCGCCAGGGTGATCGAGCGCGAGTTCACGCCCCGGGTCCGGACGCCGGCCGAGGCTGACCGTATCCAGGCCCTGATCGACCGCCGGTTCCGCACGTTCCCCTTCTCCATCCGCTACGAGATGTGCGCCAACGAGGCCGTGATCGCCTGGTATCACCGCGGCCTGCAGGTCACTGGCGACGGTGAACTCTGGGTCCGGCATGGTCGCAGCGCCGAGATCGGCCGGGATCACCACGGGCTCCTGGCCTTCGACGTCTTCGACCCGAGTGGACACTTCCAGCGCCAGGTCGTCGTGCCCGTGGCCGGCAACGCCCTCTACGACGGCGTCTTCCGCGTGGGGCAGGACCTGCTCGTGGTGGTGCACGGCTTCGTGGACGCCATGCGCACAACCGTCGGCGGCGGCCAGGGCGGACTGGACGACGAGTTCGGTGAACCGGATCCCCCGGAAATCGTCTGCTACCGGATCAACCGCTGAGAGGAGATCGAATCATGTTCAGAAGAAGTTCCATTTCCGGCGCCCTGGTCACCATCGTGATCCTCGCGGGCGCAACGGTCCAGGCGGCGCCGATTCACGACGCGGCGCGGCAAGGCGATCTCGAGGCGATACGCGTGCTCATAGTCGAGGATCCCTCGTCGGTCGATCTCGCCGACGGGCAAGGGCAGACTCCACTCCACCACGCCGTCATCGCGAATCGTGGTGCGACGGTCCGCTTCCTGATCGATACCGGCGCGGCGCCCGACCCAACGAATCGGGCCGGCCAGACGCCGCTGTTCATCGCCATGGACCGCGGTCGCAACAGGTCTGCCTGCGACCTGCTCGACGCCGGCGCCAGCCACCGCCACCTGGGATCCCGGGCGGTGGGCATGGCGGTACGCTCTGGCAGCCTGCCGATCGTCGAGCGGCTCGTGGTGCAGGGCGCCCCCATCGACGCGGACGGCCCCGGCGGCCTGCCTCCGCTGGCCATGGCCGTCGCCCGCGACCGTGCCGACATGGCCGAGTTCCTGCTGCGTCACGGCGCCGATCCCCAGACCCGATTGATCGGCGGCGCTCCGGTGATCTGCTGGGCCGCCGCCAACGGGCGCGCGGACATGGTCGCCCTGCTGATCGACGCCGGCGCCGACCTCATGGCCATGGATCCCACGGGGCGCAGCCCCCTGGACCTGGCGCGACGATACGGGCACTCCGACACGGCGGCGGCATTGAGCGCAGCCGGCGGGACCGGTGCCGATGGTGTCGATCCCACTACGACGCGACAGTGGCTGGACCGCCAGCTGGACCCCGGCGAAGCCGTACTCTGGCACCTTGGCCACTGCGGCTGGGCCATCAAGACGCAGCAGCACGTGCTCATCTTCGACTACGTTCCGGACAGCTACGATCCCGCACATCCCGGGCTCGCCAACGGGCGGCTCACGGCCGACGAACTGCGAAACCAGAATGTCTGGATCTTCGTGACCCACGCCCATCGGGACCATTTCGACCCGGCGATCTACGCCCTGGCCGACCGTCTGCCCACCGTGAATTACGTCTACGGGTTCGCGCCTGACGCTGATGGCGGTCGGTCGTACGCCGGTCCCGCCTATTCCCACATGCCGCCACGAACGGAGCGGGATTTCGGCGACCTATCCGTCGCCACCATCGCCTCCAACGATGCCGGCGTCGGATTCCTGGTGACCGTGGACGGCGTCACCGTCTACCACGCAGGCGACCATGCCGGCTGGCGCGACGATGAACGAACGGGATTCACCGCCGAGATCGACCACCTCGCGGGGCTGACCGAATCCGTGGATCTGGCGTTCGTCAATGTCACCGGTTGCCATGCCCACGGCCAGTGTCCCCTGGAGGACGGCACCCAGTACACCCAGGATCGCCTGAAACCCGCGGCCTGGTTCCCGACCCACGCCGGCGGTCGCGAGTACCTGTACCTCGAGTTTGCGGCGAGCGCGCGGGCGCGCGGCGCCAGCGAGCCCACGGCTTGCCCGGCCTATCGAGGCGACGTGTACCATTTCCGCCGGCAATCGGTGGTCGTACCCTGACTCGCGGCTCGGGTGGTCACGGCGGGCGTGAGCGGCTATCCTACGCTCACGCTCGCCACCCCAACCGGAGGCCGCTTCATGCCCGCCGACCCGACCCGCTGGCTCGACCTGCTCCTGCAGGCCAACGTCCTGAAGACCACCCCCCGCACCGGCTGGTACCTGCGCCAGGTCGACCTGCCCGAGAACGTGGCGGCCCACAGCTGGGGCACGGCCGTAGTCGCCCTCGTACTCGCCGAGATGTCCGACGTGGATCTCGACCGCGGTCGCCTCCTCTCCATGGCCGTCCTGCACGACCTGGCCGAGAGCGAGGTCTCCGACATCCCCCGCATGGCCAACACCTACCTCCCCGAGGGCGCCAAGGAGGAGGCCGAGACCAAGGCCCTGTCCGCCATCCTCCACGGCCTGCCGATGGCGCCGAACTGGACCGCCCTCATGGACGACTACAAGCACGAGCGCGGCCCCGAGGCGAAGCTCGTCCGCGATGCCGACCGGCTCGAGTTCCTGATCCAGGCGTGGGTCTACCGCGAGTCCGGCGGCAACCGCCGACTCGACGAGGTGCGCGAGGCCTACAAGGGGCGGCAGTTCGCGACGCCGGCGGCGCAGTTGCTGGCGCAGTCGTTGCTGGAGCGCTGGGCGGCGATGGTCGGCTGACGTAGCGAGGGCGGCCCTACGAACGTGGGACCGCCCTCTCGCGCAGCACCTCAGGGGTGGGGTGCCACTACTTCAATTCATCCCGATACGACTTGCGGGTCCGCGGCGGCACCGGCCCGAAGTCGGGCTCGCTGGGCGGCTCGGCCGCGTGCAGCTTCAGCACCTCGGCGATGCCGCGATCCAGCTGCGCGTCCGTGCCCGTGGCGAGATCCTGGGGCAGGTTCTGCACCTCGATGTCGGGGTCGACACCGTGGTTCTCCACGCCCCAGCCCTTCTGCTCGTCCCACCACGCGGCCACCGGCTGGGTCACCAGACCGCCGTCCTGCAGCGGGCGGATGGCGTTGATCCCCACCACGCCGCCCCAGCTCCGCATGCCGATCACCGGGGCTAGACCCTCGAGCTGAATGGCCTGCGGGAAGATGTCGCCGTCGCTGCCAGCCATCTCGTTGGTCAGCACCACGAATGGTCCATTGAGCACCCTGTAGGGATACGTAGAAACCGACCCACCACGCACGCGATCGTAGGCCAGCACGGGTCGGCGCAACCGTTCCACGAGCATCTGGCTCACGAAGCCGCCGCCGTTCCAGCGCGTATCGACCACCATGCCCTCGAGATCGAGCTGCGGGTAGAACCACTTGTTGAATGCCACCATGCCGGTGGTGCCCATGTCCGGCACGTGGATGTAGCCGATCTTGCCGCCGGTCTTCTCGAGCACGTACTCGCGATTGCCGCGGACCCAGTCGGCGTAACGCAGGCTGCGCTCGCTGCGCATGGGCGTCACCAGGATCTCGCGACTGTTCTCGCCGCCGCGATCGTCGGCCACGGTCATCAGCACCTGCTTGCCCGCGAAGCCGGCGAGCAGGGCGTGCAGATTGGGCGCGGCCTTCACTGCGCGGCCGTTGACGGCGAGGATGAAGTCGCCCTCGTCGGCGTCCACACCGGGTTCGTCGAGGGGCGAGCGCACACGATCAGCCGCGTCGCCGCGGATGATCCGCTCGATGCGGTAGGCATCGCCGTCGCGCACCAGATCCGCTCCCAGCTGGCCGGTGGCCACGCGGGGCACGCTCTTGCCCGGGTCGCCGCCGAACACGTAGCTGTGGCTGGTGGAAACCTCGCCGTAGAGCTGGCCGATGAGGTCGGCAAGGTCACCGCGGCTGGTCAGGCGGGGCAGCAGGTCCGCGTACCGATCGCCGATCTTCTTCCAGTCGAGACCGCCCATGTCGGGGTCCCAGTAGAAGGCGCGCATCTGCCGCCAGGCCTCCCAGTAGACCTGCTCCCACTCCGCACGCGGATCCAGCTCCACCACGGCGTCCGAGAGATCGACCTTGCCCTTGGCCAGCGCCTCGCCGGGGGGCGAGCCGGCATCCACCACGAAGATCTGCCCACGCTGCTTCATCACAGCCACCTTGCCGGCCTCGGGTTCGAGGTCGTAGGCGGTGATTCCGGCGGCGAAGGTCTCGGATTCCCGGTCTTCCAGGCTGTAGGCCATGAGCACGGCGATGGGCTCGCCTTCCTGGAAGAAATCGGGCCCCTCGGCCATGCCCATGATGGGCACCTTCACGTAGAACACGTGGGATTTGGTGGCGGCGAGGGCGCCGTAGTTGCCGCGCTTGGTCTTGAGCTCGACCACGCGGTCGGCCAGGCCCGCGAACTCGATCTCCACGGGGTCGAGCGCGTCATCCTCTTCCTCGTCGTCGGACTTCTCCTCGTCATTCTTCTCGGCGTCGTCGTCCTTCTCCTCATCCACCGCGGGCGGCAACCCCGCCTCGTGGCGCAGCGGATGGTCCACGTCGGGCCGCAGCAGCATGGCGTATAGCTTCTCGTTGCGGACCTCCACGTTTTGCATGTCCGTCTGCCCGAGCACCGGATTCTGCGCGCGTGCGGACACGAAGTAGAGGAAGCGTCCGTCGGGATCCCAGGCCGGGCTGTGATCGCGGGCCCAGCGGCCGGTGACCTCGTGGGTCACCTGTTCCTGGGTATCGTAGATGAAGATGGAGCCATAGTCGTTGGACAGGTTCTTGACATAGGCCAGCCAGCGGCCGTCGGGGCTCCAGGTCAGGCTGCGCAATGGGCCCATGGTTCCGCGATCCACCTCGCGTTCGCCGCCGCCCTCGGTCTTCATGATCCGCAGGCCGTACTCGCTGTCGGTCCAGGCCAGCCACTTGCCGTCGGGCGACGGAATCAGGCTGCCGAACCAGTCGTCCTTCTTCGCGCCGCGCACGGTCTCGGCATCGTCGCGACCCCAGGCGTCCTTGCGATGCAACGCGTCCTCGCGCTCGGCGTCGGTCCAGTAGAAGACCTGCTTGCCCTCGTGGCCATAGGCCGCGCCGCGCTCGCGGGCGCCGGTGCCGCGGGTGATCGGCAGGGTCACGCCCTCCTTGACGGGCACGGAGAACAGTTCGCCACGCACGCTCACCATCAGGCGTTCGCCGTCGGGCGAGAGATCGAAGTCCTGGAGGTCGCGGCCGGAGGCCCGGTAGCGCGTGCGAGTGAGCACATGGTCGCTGGGCAGGTCCACCTCCACGCGGGTGGTGTGGCCGTCGGCCAGATCGAGCAGTTGCAGATCGGCGCCGGCGGTGAAGACGACCAGGCCGCCCGGTCCCATGGCCGGCCAGCGCACGTCCCACTCGTCGAAGTCGGTCAGCTGAGTGCGAGCCGAACCATCGGCGGCCATGCTCCAGAGATTGGCGGTGCCGCCCTGATCGCTGAGAAACACGAGTTGCCCGTCGTGCCACATGGGAAACGCGTCCATGCCAGCGAATTCGGTGATCTGGACAAAGTCGTTCTGCCCGGGATCGCCGACCCAGATCTGTGTGGCCCAGCCGCCGCGGTAGCGCTTCCACGGCCGACGCTCGCGTTCGGTTCGGTTGAACGCCCAGCGACCACTGGCGGGATCGACGTCGAGGCGCGCGGCGAAGCCCAATGGCAATTCCGCAAGATCGCCGCCCTGGTGATCGATGGTGAAGAGGTGCCAGTCGCCGTGAGGATCGTGGCGGCGACTGCGCAGGATCACGGTCTCGCCGTCGGGGTGCCAGCCGATCACCTCGTCGCCGCCGGGGTGCCAGGTGAGCCGCTGCGGTTCACCGCCACCGACGGGGATCAAGTAGACGTCGCGATTCCCGTCATACTCGCCGGTGAACGCGATCCAGCGGCCGTCCGGCGAGATGTGCGGGAAGTACTCCGTCCCGATGAACGAGGTCAACCGACGCACGTCCTGCCCGGCCAGATCGCAGGACCATAGGTCGTCCTCGGCGGTGAACACGATGCGGTCGCCATGGACGTCGGCCTGGCCCACGTACGGCGCCGTCGCCAGGGCCGTGCCGGAGAGAGACAGGAACACGAGAACGACGAGCATGCTCGCTCGTCGTGCGGTGATCTGGATCATGCGGGGGACCTCCTGGTTCGTCAGGCTCCGAACCTCGCATCTACGGAGAGGTCACACCGAGTGTTTCGCCTGAAGCGACCGACGCGACGCCGGACCTGTAGGCCGCGTACTCGGCATCGGCCCCCTGGATGTGGCGCACGAGCCATGTCCGGAGGAAGAGCAAGAGATCGAGTACCACCTCGGGCTGACCCGCAGCGTGCCGGCGCCGGAAACCGTCGACCCGGGCGAGCAGATCCGCGTGGAGTTGCTGGTGATCGCGCAGTCCCGGGAATCCCTGTCGCACCATGTACTCTTCCTCGGCGCGGAAGTGCCTCACGGTGTAGTCGACGAGACCCGCCAGCACCGGCCCGGCCGCCTCCCGGCCGTTGTCCTGCCGATACGCGTCGTAGAGGCGATTGACCAGTTCCACCAGTCCATGATGTTGCTTGTCCATGCTCGCGACACCGAGAGCGAGGTCGCCGTCCCAGCGCAGGAACGTGAGGGAATCGTCGGTGAGCATGGCCAGGACCCGGGCCATGCTGTTGAGATCGAGCGCGTTGTCCTCCAGCCGCAGCGTCGACCGCATCTGCTCGCGAGTGATGCCGGCATCGTGCTCCACGTCCTTCACCGCACCGTCCACCGCGCCGTGGACATTGCGGGTACTCTCGGCCGTGGCGGTGATGGCCGTCTCGAGATCGCAGAACGTCGATTCGGCCCGCCCCGTGCCCTCGCGCCCCGCAGCGATCTGCCGGGTGCACTCGTCCATGAGCCGCACGATCTCGGTAGCCGCCTCGCCACTGCGATTGGCCAGTTCCTTGACCTCGGCCGCCACCACGGCGAACCCGCGTCCGGCGTCACCGGCCCGCGCGGCCTCCACCGTGGCGTTGAGCGCCAGCAGGTTGGTCCGCGTGGCGATCTCGGCGATCACTCCGAGCGCTCGCGACATCTCGCTGAAGCTGGCCTCGATGGCGTCCATTCCCGCAGACGTGGCATCAAGCGCCTCGTGCCCGCGACTGGCGCTCTCCCGCGCCGTCGCCGCTTGCGAATCCATCTGCCGCACCCGCTCGCCGATGTCGCGCATGTTCGCGTTCAACTGCTCGAACGATTTCGCCAGCCGCACGTTGCCGTCACCGAGATCCTTGATCTGATTGAAAACGTCGACAGTGGTCTTGTCGAGTCGTTGCGACGCGCCGCGGACTTGCTGGTAGAGGTCGCGGTGGGATGTGTTCGTGTCGGAATCGCTGGACCGGCGGCGGCGGAAGATCATCGGTTCCTCCAGGGGCGAACGGAGTGTGAGTGCGACAGTTGTATGACTCATTCCATCGACAACTCCCCCGTGGACCTGAGGGTTGTGCCACCGAAAATGTGTCCGAGGGGCAAGTGTGGGCAAATCTCCCCAGTTCGTTGATCTATTGCCACCTTGCAAGCATATATCGTGAGTAGGATCCATCGATTCCTGACCCGGACACATTTTCGAAGGCACAAGTGAACCTTTCGCGGCGTAGGTGTGTCTCACATTCCTGAACGGCATCTTCAACCAAGGACCCCCGGTGAACGAACCCCGCCTCATCCAGCGAGCCTGCCAGGGCGACCCCGCCGCCGAGCGCGCCATCTACGACGCGCACGTCGACCGGGTCTTCCGGCTTGCTTATCGCTTGACCGGCGATGAGGCGCTTGCCGAGGACCTCACCCAGGAGACCTTCGTCCGGGCGTTCGACCGGCTCGGCGAGTTCCGCGGCGACTCGCTGCTGTCCACGTGGCTGCATACCGTGGCTACCCGCGTGGTGCTGTCGGGGTTGCGCAAGGTCCGGCGGATCCGTGGTCACGAGGCGACCGACCTCGACATGGTTCCCCAGCCGCCCGCCGCGCCGCGCCGGGATGCCGAACTCAGGCTCCTGCTGGACGAGGCCATCGAGGCGCTGCCCGAGGACATGCGGCTGGTGTTCCTCATGCACGACGTCGAGGGCTTCAAGCACCGGGAGATCGCCGGCGGCCTGGGAATCTCCGCCGGAACATCCAAGTCCCGCCTGCACCGGGCCCGCGCCTGGTTGCGCGATTATCTGGCCCGGGTGGGCTTTCACCTCGCCGAGGAGGACGTGTCATGAACCGCGAACGATGGGTCCGCGATCTCGCCGACGCTGCCCGCGGTTACAACGAACCGCCGGAAACGCCACGCGATCGCATGTGGAATCGCATCGACGCCGCCCGCGCCGAGGCCCGCCACGACGACGTGGTCATCGAACCTACCCAGTCGTGGTGGATTCGGCGCCGGATCGTGTGGCCGGCTGCCGTGGTGGCCGCCCTCGTCATCGGCCTGACCATCGGTCGCGTCACGAGTCGTCCCGGTGGAGGTCTCGTCGGCGAGTCGGCCGTCACGGTGGCCACCGACGCGACGGTGCCTGCCGATTCGGGCACGCCCAGCGCCGCGTACCGCCTGGCCGCCGTCCCCGTCCTCGAGCGCACCGAGGCGCTGCTCCTGCAAGTGCGGACCGGCACCGGGCGGAACCCGGCCGGGTCGAGCGAGCCGTATACCAGCCGCGCCACGTCCCTGCTGGCCCAGACCCGGTTGCTGCTCGCGTCGCCGGCCGCCGACGACCCCGAACTGGCTCCTCTTCTGCGCGATCTCGAACTGGCGCTGGTCCGGATCGTCCGGCTAGCCGCCGGTACGGCCGCCAGCGACATCGCACCCGACCAGAAGGCATTCGAGGACGGACTCGAACGCAAATCTGTCCTGCCCCGGCTTCGTGACCTGCTGGCCGCCGACATCGTGGTGGTGGAATCATGACCGCCCGGACCGCGTCCACACCGAAGGAGAAATCCATGAACACCCAGCAAGCCCAACACCTCCGCACCCTCTTCTTCGTGGCCCTGGTGGCGCTGGCGGCGGCCATGTTCGTCCCCTCGCCGGTCTGGGCCCAGAGCGATGCCGAGGACGCGATGATGGATGCCCATGAGGCCCTCGACCGCAGCAACTATCGCACCGCCGTGGAGCGATTCCGGCGCGCAGCGGAACTGTCGTCCGTCGCGGAGATGAAGCACCAGCAGGCCGAGGCCATGTACTGGCAGGCGTTCGCCCTGCAACGCATCGGCGGCAAGTACGAGTTGCAGAGCGCGGCCGAGACCCTGCTCCAGTTGCAGGCGCAGTTCCTCGAGCAGGAACTCCAGTCCGAGACGCGCGCGCTCGCCGCGCGGGTCAAGAGCGACCTGGCCCAGATGGGCGATGCGCAGGCCGCCCGGGAACTGGCCGAAATGATCGAATCCATGGAGACCGAGGACGAGGCCACCGAGGAGAAGCTCATCGCCCTGCAGGCGCTCATGAACATGAATCCCGAGCGGGCCCTGCCCATCCTGGAAAAGGTGCTCGCCAACCGTGAGCCCGGCACCGAGGAGCTGCGACGTCAGGCAGTCTTCCTCCTGAGCCACGGCGGCGCCGAGGGCTCGGAAGCCCTCATGATCGACCTGGCCCAGAACGATCCCGATCGTGAAGTCCGGGCACAGGCGGTCTTCTGGCTGGGCCAGACCGGTTCGGACGAGGCCCTCGCCTTCTTCCGCCAGTTGATCACCACGGAGAAGGATCCGGAGATCCTCGAACAGGCGGTCTTCGCCCTTTCCCAGATGGACAGCGACGAGGCTGGCGCCGTCATGCGCGACCTGGCCATGGACAGTACCCAGTCCATCGAGGTGCGCGAGATGGCCATGTTCGGACTGGGCCAAAACGGCAGCCGCGAGGACCGCGCCTTCCTGCGCGACCTCTACGGGTCGCTCGAGGAGCCGGAGCTCAAGGAGCACGTGCTTCACGCCGTGGCCCAGCACGAGGAACCCGGCACGGCCGACTGGCTGGTCGAGATCGCCATGGATCCCGACGAGGACATCGAGTCGCGCAAGATGGCGCTCTTCTGGGCCGGCCAGCAGGGGTTGCTGCCCATCTCGCGCCTCGATCAGGTCTACACCGACATCGAGGATCGCGAGATGCGGGAGCAGATCATCTTCGTGCTCTCCCAGGACGGCAGCGACGCAGCGATGCAACGTCTGATGTCCATCGCCCGCGAGGAACAGGATCCCGAACTGCGCAAGAACGCCATCTTCTGGATCGGCCAGTCGGGCGCCGACGGCGCCGAGGAGTTCCTGCTCGAGATCATCAACCAGTGAGGGAGACGGCCATGATTCGCCTGGTAACGATTCTGACCCTGCTGGCGGCCGCCGCCCCGCTGCCGGCCGCCGAGTTCGGCGACCTGGACCGATCGATCACTGCCGAGGACGGCTGGGTCCACCTGGCCTATGCGGCGGGCGAGGACGTCCACGTCGGCGATTGCCATGTGACCATCATCGACGGCAACGAGGTCACCGTCAGCGACCGCGAGTACTCGGACGGGCTGGTCCACGTGACCGTGCGGGTGCGCGACGGCGAGCCGGATCGCATGGAGGTTCGCGCCAATCGGCGGCCGACCAGGCGGGAGCGCGAAGCTCGGGACCTGGGCGAGGTCGACGTCGCCACGGCGGCCACGTACTTCCTCGATCTCGCCCGCCGCACCGACCGCAGCGAACTGGCCGAAGACGCCATCGTGGCGGCCGCCCTGGCCGACACCGAGGTCTGGCCCGACCTGCTGGAGTTCGCGCGCGATCGCAACCGCTCCACTGACGTGCGCCAGGCGGCTATCTTCTGGCTCGGCATGGCGGCAGGCGACAAGGTCGAACACGAGTTGGAGGCCATCGCCGCCGATGACAGCGAGGAGATCGAGGTCCGGGAACACGCGGTCTTCGCGCTGCACCAGGCCCTGGAGAGCGACACCGGCCACGCGCTCGAAACCCTGGGCCGCATCGCCACCGAGAATCCCCACCCCCAGGTTCGCCAGAGCGCCCTGTTCTGGTTGGCCCAGCATGACGATCCGGCGGTGGTCGACCTGTTCGAGTCGATCCTCCTGGACTGACGCCGTCAGCCGAAACGAACGGCGCGCCACCGCAATGGTGGCGCGCCGTTTCTTTGCCGGTCCGAGCGTGGGGCTACTTGTAGGTCGCCTTGTGCTCTTCGGGAATCGGGTGCGCGATCTTGGCCGAATACTCGGCGAAGTCGAAGCCCTTGAAGGTGGGGCTCTCGTCGTTGTGGCAACCCGTGCAGGTGGCCTCGTCAATCGCGGTCAGGCCCACTGTGGTGCCGTCGGTCGTGCCCGCCGTGATGGCCTTCATGATCTTGTTGCTATCGTAATCGTCACCAGCGCCGTGGCAGGACTCGCAGCCCACGCCCTCTTCCACGCTGTACTTCTTGCCCAGCAGGGCGGCGTCCACACCATAAGCCGTGACATGGCACTTGAGGCATTCGGCGGCCTGCTGGGGATCGCCCAGCCCCTTCTCCGTCGCCACGGCCTTCGCTGCGTCGCTGGCGAGGGTGGCGAAGGCACCGGCATGCGGACTTTCGGACCACTTGGCGTACTGCTCGCCCGACTTGGCCTTGTTGTGGCACATCTTGCACTTGGCGGCGCCCGTGAAAGCGACGTCGGCGGCCACGGCAGCGGTCGCCATCACCAGGATCAGGGCGGCAAACACGAGAATCAGCTTCTTGGTCATCATGGGTTCTCCCATCGTTGGCTCGTCTGAACGGGCTCAGGTCGTTGCGGATCCTATCTTATCCAGCTCACCATGTCACGGGACATTAGTCAGACTCGATTTCGGGGTTCGAATGGCCATGGGGCACCGCCCGGCGCGGGCTGGCGATGTGCGCGTCACCCTTCTCGGCGTACTCCGCCGGATGCATGGTTTTCCACTCGTGCGACGGCATACGCCCATCCAGCCAGATGGTGCTCATGGGGTATTCCGACGGCATGAAGATCACGTAGAAGAAGTGCCAGATCACGATGGCGCTCACCGCAAGGATGGCTTCGTAGTAGTGCACCACCGAGGCCACCCGCACGGTCCAGGCCGGCAGCCAGCTGGTGATCACGTCGGGGAACCAGAGGACCAGACCCGTGAGCGCCATGACGATGGTGCCCCAGATCACGGCCCAGTATTCGGCCTTCTGGGTGTAGTCGAAGCGGTGGAAGTTCGGACGTTCCTTCCGCAGCCCGAGGTGGAATCCCATGTTCTGGATGAACTCCACGAAATCGCTGCCCATGGGCACGATGGTCCGCAGGTTCATGCGACCGCGACGGGCGAACATCAGCCAGAACATGTGGTAGAAACTGGCAACGGTGAGGATCACGGCCAGGGCACGATGCAGGGTGGCGCGAATGACCTCGTGGCCGCCCAGACCGATGAGCGTGGCCCACCAGACGTCGGGATTGCGCAGCGCGAACCCGGTGATGGACAGACCGATGAACGTGGTCAGGAGGAACAGGTGCTGCACCCGCTCGACCTTCTCCCAGCGCATGGTGTAGTTCTCGCGACGACGACGTTCGCGGTGCTGGCGGATCTCGAAGCGCCACACGATGAGATTGTGGATCGCCATGCCCCCCAGCACGAAGGCGATCAGCGCGACGTAGATGATCTTGGCGTAGTCCTGCGGGCCCCGCGCCATCAGGGCGCTGGCGTGCGTGTAGCTGCGGGCGAAGGTCTCGTTGGACCGCTGGTGACAGTTGCCGCAGGTACTGGTGACGTTTTCCGGATGGATCGACGAGGCAGGATCCAGCGGACTCCGGATATCGTGCGTGGTGTGGCAGTCCGTACACGTGGCCACCAGGTTTCCGCCGCGGCCGACGGCCCAGCCGTGATAGCTGTCGAGATAGCTCTCCACCACGCCCTGGGTGATGCCGTACTTCGACGCCATGTCGGGATCGGTATGACAGTTGCCACAGAGCTGCCGGGCAATATGACTCGGCTCGGTGGCGGCGTCGGGATCGTGGGCGCCGCGGATCAGGTGCTCATCGTGGCAGTCGTTGCAGGTGGGCGCGTCGGCGATACCGAGGGCCAGGGCCTGGCCGTGAATCGAATGGTGGTACTCCTCGGCGACCTCCGCGTGGCACTCGCCGCAGGTCTGCGAGAGGTTGAAGTGATTGATGGTCGACTCGGCGTTCTGGGCGTGCTGCAGGTCGTGGACGCCATGGCAATCGGTGCAGGTGGCGGCGTGGACGGTCATCTTGTCGGCCTTGCCGTGCACCGACTCCTCGTAGCTCGCCAGGGTAATGGGTAGCCGCACGTAGTTGCCGGCGACCAGGGTCTCCTCGCCATGGCAGTTACCGCAGGTATGGGGAATGTTCACCGGGTGGATGGATGCTGCGGGATCGTCGGCAGCCAGGACGTGGTGTCCCTCGTGGCAGTCGGCGCAAGTGGCGGCGCCCTCGTTGCCGTGCAGTCGGCCGAAGCGATGCACGCTGCTGCGATACGTCTCCTCCACGTCCTCGTGGCAGCTTCCGCAGCCGCCGTCGAAGCGGCCGACGGCTTCCTCGTCCTTGTGGGTGCTGTGACAGGAGAGGCAGGTCATGTCCCCGTCGGCGAGCAACTCGGCATGGACCGAGCCCGCGAACTGCGCCTGCTCCTCCGCGTGGCACTCGTTGCAGGTCTGGATCACGCGGTCGGACATGTGTGGTTTGTGGGTCTCGTGAACGTCGTGGCAGGACGCGCAGTTGAGCGCGCCGTCGCCCTGGCCGCCCAGGTTCACGTGACCGCCGCGCTGCACGTCGCCCATGGTACCGCCGTGGCAGGACTCGCAGAGATGGTTCACCGCGCCGGCCGACGGCGGCAGACCGGGGCCGTGGGACTGGTGGCAGGTGATGCATCCCGGCTGGCCGTCAACGTCGCCCGGCTCGGTGGCGTGGACACCCTTGTCGTACAGATCGGTCTCGGCGCTGTGGCAGTTCCGGCAAGATTCTTCGGCGACCGACTTGTCGAGGCCGTGAAGGCGGTGAGGATCGCCAGCTGTGGCGTGGCAGGCGACGCAGTCGGGGGCCTGCTGATTGCCGGCATGCCGGGCCTGAAAATGGAAGTTCTCCTGGGACGAATCGACGGCGTCTTCATGGCAGTCGGCACAGGCGACGCGCTGGTACCGGTCGAAGTGCGGGATGTCGTCGTAGTCGCCGTCCTGGCTGTGACAGTCTATGCAGGCCACGTCCGCGTGGACACTTCCCGAGTAATGGGCCGCGCGGACGCCGACATTGCGCCCGTCCTCCGCCTCGAGGTCGCCGTCATCGTGGCAACCGAGGCAGGAGTCGTTGTCGGTCTGGGCCATGGCAGGAACGGTGAGGATTGCCAGGGCGCACACGAGGAACAGGGCCATGAGGGTCGTGGGCCGGTTCCGGTCGTCGCTGATCAGACTCATGAATGTCTCCCAGGATGTCGACAGGTGGTCGAACGCACCGGATAACACGGTAACACCCAGGCAGAATAAACAGAAAGACAAACGGTTTGATCCGAACGACTTACATGTTGTTGATGAAATCGATATCAGTTTTCACCACGGAATGACCACAGGCGCCGGTGGGACGAGTTAAAGAATTCACGGGATTGGAAGATTCTTCATCGTTTCGGCCGGTCCGGCGATCGTCGGCCACGGCGGTCGCCGGGCCGTCGGTAGCGAGTTTTGGTCACCTCCAAATGTTCGTCCGCGGCGGGAATCCGGCCGCCGAAAGCTCTCCCGGAAGGCGGAGGGATCGCGCGGCCAAACCGGCCTTGTCCCGGGGGCCCGGGCGGCATTACCATGGCGGGCGGTCACCTTGGGATTCACTGAACGGAGCAGCGCCATGTCGGCAGATCACGAGCAGTTCCTGGCCGAGGCCATCCGTCTCGCCGAGGAGAATGTGGGCAAGGGAAACGGCGGACCCTTCGGGGCCGTGGTGGTCAAGGACGGTACGGTCATCGCCCGGGGCACCAACCTGGTGACATCCACCAACGATCCCACCGCCCACGCCGAGGTGGTCGCCATTCGCGAGGCCTGCCGCGCCCTCGGTTCGTTCCAGCTCGAAGGGTGCGACGTCTACGCCAGCTGCGAGCCGTGCCCCATGTGCCTGGCGGCCATCTACTGGGCGCGACCGGACCGTCTCTTCTTCGCCGCAACCCGTGAGGATGCCGCGGCCGCGGGCTTCGACGATTCGCTCATCTACGACCAGATTCCCCTGCCGGCGGCCGACCGCTCATTGCCCACCACGCACGTGGCACATCCCGACCGGAAACGCCCCCTCGATGCCTGGACCGCCCAGGACGACCGCACCGACTACTAGTCGCTCGCCTTTTTCGGCTGCAGGAACGGTGTCAACAGATCCACCGGCAACGGGAAGATGGTGGTGCTGTTGTTCTCGGCCGCGATCTCGGTGAGCGCCTGCAGGTAGCGGAGCTGCAACGCCGTGGGGTGTTCCTCGATGATGGCCGCGGCCTCGCTGAGCTTCTGTGCAGCCTGGAACTCGCCCGCGGCGTGGATCACCTTGGCCCGCCGCTCCCGCTCGGCCTCGGCCTGCTTGGCCATGGCCCGCTTCATCTCCACGGGCAGATCGACATCCTTGATCTCCACGGTGGAGACCTTGATGCCCCAGGGATCGGTGGCCTCGTCGAGAATGGTCTGCATGCGCACGTTGAGGCGGTCGCGCTCGGCCAGCAGTTCGTCCAGTTCGGCCTGGCCAACGACGCTACGCAGGGTGGTCTGGGCCAGTTGACTGGTGGCGAACAGGAAATTTTCCACGTCGATGATCGACCTCTCGGGTTCCATGACCCGGAAGTAGAGCACGGCGTTCACCCGCACCGACACGTTGTCCTTGGTGATCACGTCCTGGGGCTCGACGTCCATGGCGATGGTCCGCAGGCTGACCCGCACCATGCGCTCGATGAACGGCACCAGGATGATGAGTCCCGGCCCCCGCGTGGAGACGTAGCGCCCGAGTCGGAAGACCACGCCGCGTTCGTACTCCCGCAGGACCCGCAACGCGTTGCTGAACAGGATGACGAGCAGGACCAGCAGGGTTCCCGGCATCACGAATTGCATGACTTTCTCCTTGGTCTCGGGCTCAATCTCGGACAGTGAGCGGCCGGACGTGCGCCAGGCGGCCCGCCACGTCGGTCACCAACACCAGGGCATCCGCGGGAATGGGAACCTCGGCCACGGCGTCCCAGATCTCACCGTGGAACACGACCTTGCCGGCCACCTCGCCGCCACCCAGGGCCTCCACCACTCTCCCCTGTTCTCCGACCAGCGACGGCGGACCGGAGAAGGCCGGTCGCCGGTAACCGCGCACCACCAACCACACGCACATCACGAAGAATCCCGCGAACAAGGTCACGGCGGGAATCATGACCCGCAGACTGACCCGGGCCCACGGATCGGGCGAGTCGAACAGGAGGAGCGACCCCAGCACCAGCGCGGCGACGCCGCCGATGGTCAGTCCTCCGAAGCTGGTCACCTTGACCTCGAGTACCAGAAGCACAACGCCCAGCAGGATCAGCCCGACCCCCGCGTAGTTGACCGGCAGGGCCTGGAAGGCGAACAGCGCCATCAACAAGCAGATGCCGCCCAGGATTCCCGGCACCAGGGAGCCGGGATTGCTGAGCTCGAAGAACAGGCCGTAGATTCCCAGGAGCATGAGGATGTAAGCCACGTTGGGATCGACCAGGGTCTTGAGCAGGCGTTGCCGCGCTCCCATGGGTCGCTCTTCGATCACGGCACCGGACAGATTCAGGACCAGGGAGTCCTCGCCAACGGCCACCACCATCCCCTGCAGACTGTCCAGCAACGCCGGCAGGCTCGAAGCAACGGCGTCGACCAGACCCGCATCGAGAGCCTCGCGCGCGGTGAGGTTCACCGCCTCGGTCACCATGCTGCGAGCCAGGTCCTCGTCGCGACCGCGCTGGCGGGCGAGCGAGGCGATGTAGGCAGCCGCGTCGTTGGTGACCTTGCGGGCCATGGTGCTGTCCATGCCCGCGCCGCCCATCTGTACGGGGCTCGCCGAGCCGATGTTGGTGCCCGGCGCCATGCCTGCCGCGTGGGCGGCCAGCGTGATGTAGGCGCCGGCCGAGGCCGCCCGCCCGCCCGACGGGCCCACGTACACGATCACCGGCATGGACGCCGCCAGGATGTCCTTGATGATGGTGCGCATGGCCGTGTCCAGGCCACCCGGCGTGTCGAGCTGGATGACCACCGCGTCGGCGCCGCGGAGTTCGGCCTGGGCCAGGCGGTCGGCCAGATACTCGGCAGTCACCGGAGTGATGGCACCTTCGTAGGGAACGAGATCGACCAATGGCGGGGGATCGGCGCTCGCGGCGTTGGCCGCGATCATCGTCAGGACGAGCGCGAGAATCGCGATACGGATCGGCATGGCCGCTCCTTCCGAAGACCGGAGGGGCAGGGGCCCGCACAGCATAGCATCTGGTGGTGCTGTTGGTAAGCCCGGTCACGGCAGCACGGCAAGAAGAAGCCGGCGCCAATCACGGCGCCGGCCTCTTGTTTCACGACTCGATTCCGATTCAACGAGCCTCGGCCAACTCCACCGACTTCTTCGCGTTCATCAGCAAGATCTCCGGATGCTTGGGATGGGAATCCGCACCCGTCTTGATGAGCTCGATGAGGTCGGCAGGCAGGAACTCCAGGTCCACCGCCAGCAGCTTGCCGGCCAGATTGCAGACCTGGGGCGAAGCCATGGAGGTGCCGGACATGCGCATGCGATGACCGCCGGGCACGTAGCTCTCCACCTCGAAACCATTGGCGTAGACCACCACGTTGCGACCACTGCTGGTGAAGCTGGTGGGATCGCCCGCCTGGTCCACGGCGCCCACGATGATCATGTTCGGCAGGTCGAAATTGGCGGGAATCGACACGTCGAACTCCACGTCGCTGTCGCTGTTGCCGGCAGCGACGCAGAAGAGGATCTGCGGAGCCGAAGCCATGGCGTCGCGGAGGCCATCGCTGAGGATCTCGAGCATCTCGCGCGCCATGGCGGCTCGTTCCTCGGCATTCGCCCCCACGGCGTTGGCCTCGAGAGACGACTCGATCTCCTTGAAGGTCCAGCCCCAGCTCATGTTCACGGCGCGCACGCCGTTGCGGGCCATGTAGGTGACGGCGCGCATGTAGCTCGTGGCATGGTTCTGGGCGATCTCGCGGGTCATGGCCTGCGGCGGGTTGTGGTAATCGAAGGAGATGCGCGCGGTGAGTACCTTGGCATGCGGATTCCCGGCCAGAGTAATGCCCGCAACGTGGGTGCCGTGCGCCAGCAGACCGTAGAAGCTCATGCTGGTCATGAAGGCCTCCACCTCTTCCGGCGGCATGCTCGTGAGCTTGTCACGTGCGGCCGTTGCGGCGTCACTGTCGACACTGGCCTGCAGATCCTGGAATCCCTGCGTGAAGCTGCGGGCCGTTTCGGTCTTGCCTTCCTGATCGCCCAGGGGGTGCAGGAGATCGACGGAGGAGACACCCTTCTTGTCGAAGGCGATGCCGTGAATGTCGTCCACGAAGCTGTTGTTGTCGGTGTCGGTGCCGTCGCGGCGTTCGTTCGGATTGGTGAAGACCTGATCACCGAAGATCTCGGTGTCCACTCCGGAATCCCAGACGCCCAGCATCACCGGCGAGTAGTCACCGTCGGCGGCCAGTTCGATCTCGCGGGCCGGCCAGATGTTGACCTTCTCGACCCGGTTGGCATCGATGTAGTTACCGTAGACGGCGACCAGTTCTTCCCTGATGGGAATGATCGTGGTCATGGCCACCTTCATGCCCACCAACCCACGCGCCAGGTCGCTGCCGATCTCGCCCGACTTGGCCACCACGGGATCCATGTTTGCCTGCACGATGCCCAGCAGCAGATTCTCGTTCAGGTACTCGGCCCGTCCCTTGTTCTGCTCGATGGTGTCCTGGACCACGTCCCAGGGCAACGGCTCGATGCGGCCGGCGAACTGGGTGCGGAACTCCGCCCGCAGCGCCTCGGGACCGGGGTCCGGCCCGAGCGCCGAATGGGCGTCCGCCAGCGCGCGCACGGTCTGGCCACCGGTGAGGCGCGCCGCTTCCTTCGACTCCAGATTGCTCACCTTGTCCAGGTAGATCACCGCGCGATCCCAGTCGCCCTCGAGCACGGCCAGGTTCGCCAGGGTCCCGTACCAGCTCTGGAGGGTCGCCGTGTCGTCGAGCTGGTAGCGATCGAGGTCGTTCTCCAGGTCGGCGCGCACCGCGGCGGCGAAGGCGGCGAAGCGCTCCTCGTCCTGCAGCAATTCGCTGGCGCTGGTGTCGATGGGATACGTGTGCTGCGGCAGCTGGTCGAGGGAGGTGATGGGGATCTTGGTGGCGACCACCGCAGGGGGCGGGTCGCTCGGGATGGGCGTGAGTTCGGGCTGCGAACTACCACAGCCACCCAGCAGAACGGCCAGCAGGAATACGGGGGCTAGAAAGCGAAGCTTGGGCATGGATCTCTCCTTGGCAGGCGGGGTCGCGTCCGGCTCCGGACCCGACCATGATAGGACGCACGAGGTCTGCCGCCAAGGGTTGCTCGACAGGGCGCGGGTTTTTCTGTCACCATTGCCGGGATCGGCCGTAGAGCTATTCGAGACCAATGCACTGGTCACCAACCGACCCCGACCCGGAGCAACGTCACCGTGGATCTCCAGACCCGCTGGCATCAGCACCGTCGCGATCGCCGCCACGCCCACTGGGTGAAGCAGGCGCTGGGCGGCGATACGAATGCATTCGTACAGCTGTACGGCGAGCTCTACGATCCCGTGGCCGACTACCTGGCGCCCCGGGCACCCACCTCCCACGATGCCGAGGATCTCGTCGCGACGGTCTTCCACCGCTTTTTGAGGAACCTCGCGAGATACGATTCCAATCGCGGCTGCGTGCTGGCCTGGCTCTTGACCATGGCTCGCCACGCTCTCATCGACCACCTGCGCGCCACGCGGCCGCAGGTCGCGGTCGAGGACCTGGTCGAAGTGCTGGCCGGCTCGGGCCCGGACCCCCTGGAGGGGTTGATCCGTACCGAACAGGCGGATCGTGTCCGGAATGCCCTGGCCTGCCAGCCGGCCGAGGTCCGCGAGATGTTCGACCTGCACTATGGGCAGGGCCTCAAGCTGCGTGAGATCGGCGATCTGATTGGACTGAGTGAAGCGGCGGTGAAACAACGTTTCTCGCGCATCCGGCGCGAGCTGCGAGACCAGCTGCGACGAACCGAAACAGGCCACCGGGCGCGCCCCCTCGCGGGATGCATCCGGACCAGCGAAGGCGAGGTGTGACATGGGTTCCAGCGAACTCGACCGGCTGCTACGCCGGCTCCACACGCCCCGGCGCAGCGACGACCGTGCGCGGCACCGCCGCGAACTGGTCACCGAGCTGACGGCCGATCACCAACGACTCCATACCCGTAAGAGGTGGACCATGATGAAGCAGACTCCCTGGTTCCGACCGCTCCTCGCCTGCCTGGGCGTACTCATGCTCGGCGTGGCGGCGTGCAACGCGCCCACCGAGTACGAGGTGCAGATGGGACAACATCTGACCTTGACGGTGCCCGACGCGGCCAAGAACGGCGACCTGATGCCGCAGCTCGACCAGATGGTGACCTTCGTCGAGCAGTGGCCCGACGTGGAGGGCGTGTCCGTCTGCGTCAACGAGCTGGAAGGTGGACCGGTGACCACCGACCTCATGGTCTGGGGCCAGGCCCTCGATGGCGACGCGCTCGCCACGGCCATCACCGACGAATTTCCCGCGCTGGCCGATGCCCAGGTCAACATCGAGCCCCTTGCCGGCACCGTCGAGGGCAACCTCGGCGACGCGGTCGGCCATGCCGTCTTCGATCTCGAAGTCACCGGCGAAACGGCCGAGGAGATTCGCGAGGGTATCCTGCAGCAAATCTACGAGCAGGGCTTCTCGGGCGACGCGGTCGTGGAAGTGCACGAGGAGAATGGCGTGCAGACGGTCAACGTCGAACTTACCGACGTGGTCGAGGAGGAGGACGGCAGCCAGGGCGAGACCGAGGACAAGATCGTCATCGAACGAATCCAGGAATGACCCCCGCCGACCTTCTAGATTTGGTATAATCATCACCTGAAGACAAATCGGACGCACCGCCACTGGCGGTGCGTCTCGATGCACCCCGTGATCTGGAAACACGCCCTGCCGACAAGCGAGAAAACGATGCTACGCAGACTCCTGATCATCCTGACCGCCGTATCCGTGATCCTGATGCTGGCGGTCGCCCTGCTCCCGTCACGGTCCCCGGAACTGGCTCCGGCCGACGAGGGCCCCAATGCCAAGCCCACAGAGTGGATGTGGCAGCAGCGAGCGTTCCCCCACGGCGCCATCAATCCCGACGGTTACCGGCTGGCGCGCGAGCAGGCCGCGGTCAAGCGCGAGGAGGCGGTGCTGCGCCGCCTGTCGGGCGACAAGAGCGCCCTCGACGCGGTGGTCTGGGAGCAGGCGGGCCCCACCAACGTCGGCGCCCGCGTCACCGATCTCGCCCCCCACCCCACCGACGCCGATATCTGCTATGCCGGCATGGCCACCGGCGGCGTCTTCGTCACCGCCGACGCCGGCCAGACCTGGTCCCCCATCTTCGATCAGGGCGACGTGATCACCGTGGGCGACATCGTGCTCGACCCCCAGGACCCGAATGTGATCTACGTGGGTACCGGCGAGGCCAACGCCACCAGTCTCTCGTTCTTCGGCAACGGCCTCTACCGCTCGCCCGACGCCGGTCAGACCTGGGAACACCTCGGCCTCGAGGACACCCGCTACATCGCCCGCGTGCTGGTCGACCCCACCGATAGCCAGAAGCTCTTCGTCGCCGCCACCGGTCAACTCTATGGCAGCGACCAGAACCGCGGCGTCTACCGTTCCCAGAACGGCGGCACGTCCTGGGACAAGGTCTTCGCCCTGACCGACTCCACCGCCTGCACCGACCTCGCCATGCATCCCACCGATCCCGACATCCTCTACGCCGCCATGTGGGAGCGCGTGCGCGGTCGCACCTACCGGCGCAGCGGCGGCCCCTCGAGCGGTCTCTGGCGCTCGCAGGACGGCGGCGACACCTGGCACGAACTCACCAGCGGCCTGCCTTCCGGCGCCGACGTAGGCCGCATCGGCGTGAGCATCTGCACCAGCCAACCGAACGTGCTCTACGCCATCTACGACAACGCCGGCGCCACCTTCGAGGGCGTCTACAAGTCCACCGACGGCGGCGACACCTGGACCCACACCAACGACGGCGCTCTCAATGGAATCTACAGTTCGTTCGGCTGGTACTTCGGCCAGATCCGCGTCGACCCCGCCAACGCCGACAACGTGTACGTCATGGGCGTGCCCATGTACCGCACCACCAACGGCGGCTCCTCGTGGTCCGAGGTCGGCGGCAACATGCACGTCGACCACCACGCGCTCGAGTTCTGCCCGAACCAGCCCAGCCGCGCCTACCAGGGCAACGACGGCGGCCTCTACCGCTCCGACAATTCGGGCAGCACCTGGACCAAGCTCTACGACCAGCCCACCAACCAGTTCTACGCCATCGAGATCGACTACCTGCTGCCGCACCGCCTCTACGGCGGCACCCAGGACAACGGCACCCTGCGCACCACCACCGGCAGCACCGACGACTGGGAGCGCATCTTCGGCGGCGACGGCTTCGTCACCGTGGTCGACTACACCGACAGCGACGTCATCTACTGCGAGTACCAGTACGGCAACCTCTACAAGTCGACCAACGGCGGCGGAAATTTCGACTGGTCCATGGAAGGCATCGACCCCGGCGACCGCAGCAACTGGAATACGCCCTACGTCATGGACCCCACCAATCCGCAGGTGCTCTACTACGGATCGTACCGCGTCTACCGCAGCGACGACGGCGCGGGAACCTGGTCGCCCATCTCGAACGACCTGACCAACGGTGACCAGGGCGCCAACCTGGGCACCATCACCAGCCTCGCCGTGGCGCCGTCGTCGCCGTCGGTGGTCTACGCCGGCACCGACGACGGCAACCTCTGGGTCTACCGTCCCTTCAACGGCAATTGGGCCAGCATCTCGGCCGGGCTGCCCGAGCGCTGGATCACTCGCGTGGCCGTCGACCCCACCAACCACCTGATCGTCTACGTCACCTTCAGCGGCCTGCGCTGGAACGAGCCCATCAGTCATGTCTACCGCAGCGCCAACGGCGGCGGCGACTGGACCGACATCTCCGTCGACCTGCCCGAAGCCCCGGTCAACGCCATCCTCGTGGATCCTGATTTCCCGGAGGTGCTCTACGTGGGCACCGACGTGGGCATCTACTACTCGCAAGACACCGGCGCCACCTGGCAAGTGCTGGGCGAGAATCTGCCACGGACGCCGGTGTTCGACCTGAAGCTCCACCAGCCCACGCGCATGCTGGCCGCCGGTACGCACGGTCGCAGCATCTTCACCGCCTCGGTGGCGGACATCGTGACCCCTGTGGACGACGTGCCCGTGCCGGTGGCGGTATCGCTGCAGGCGGCGCCCAACCCGTTCAATCCGCAGACCGAGTTGAGCTTCACGCTCAGCCGGGACAGCGACGTGACCCTCGAGATCTACTCGGCGCGGGGCGTCCGACTGGCCCGACCTCACGTGGGGCGGCTCGCGGCGGGTCGGCAAGCGGTACGCTGGGACGGTCGGGACGACGGCGGGCGGGGTCTCGCCAGCGGCGTCTACCTGGCCCGGCTGGTGACCGCCGACGGGGTGGGAACGGCAAAGCTGGTGCTGGCCCGCTGAGGAACGTGCCTAGAAGAATGTTGATGGTCGATCCTGGCTGGAGAGAAGCTCACGATATCTGTCGCCTGCGCAACAAAACATCAATTGCGCCCGGCAGGCCGGTAGGGGACAGGGACCATCAACATTCTCTAAGGCACGTCTCATGGTTCCTCTTGTGGTATAATCAGGCCGTATAATCCTCGAAGATTCCCGATCGCGGTCCGTGCGCCTCGCTTCGCACCTCGCTTCCAACACCTGTCGCTCTGGACCGCGGCGTCATTGTGCCCTACCGGAAGGAGATGCCCGTGCGCAAGGTTCTCGTCACCGCCCTGGCTGTCGGACTGTCGCTCCTGGCGACCGTCACCACCGCCGGCGAAATCTCGCCCGCGCTGCAGGAACTGCTGGCCGAAACACCGGCCGACCAGCCCGTCAGCGTCATCGTCCACCTCTCGCAGCAGGCTCCCATCGCCGGCATCAATCAGGACCTCACCGTCCGCAAGGCCTCCCGCAAGCAGCGCCACGAGGAGATCGTCGTCGCCCTGAAGGACGCCGCGCGAAGCCAGGAAGCCCTGGCCTCCGATCTCGACGCCAGCAAGGCCGCCGGCGACGTCCTGGGGTACACCCGCTACTGGATCGCCAACCTGATGGTGGTGCAGGCCACGCCGAGCGCAATCGTGCGCATGGCCGACCGCAACGACGTCTCGTTGATCGAACCCAACTTCAGCTACGAGCTTATCGAACCCGTGGACGCCTACACGGCCGAGGGCGGCGGCGAGGCCGACACCCGCGGCATCGGCACCACTCCCGGCGTCGAGGCCATCCGCGCCCGTGAGGTGTGGGAAGTGCTCGGCATCAACGGCACCGGTGCGCTGATCGGATCGCTGGACACCGGCGTCGACGGCAACCACCCCGCCATCGGATCGCGCTGGCGCGGCACCACCGAGCCCTACGCAGAGTGCTGGCTCGACGTCATCAATGCCGGCGCCACCTTCCCCTCCGACGGCAACAGCCATGGCACCCACACCGTGGGCACCATGTGCGGCCTCGCCCCCGACGACACCATCGGCGTGGCCCCCGGCGCGCGCTGGATCGCCGCCAACGCCATCGACCAGGGCGTCAGCGAAGGCTTCGACAACGACATCATCGAGTGCTTCCAGTGGTTCGCCGATCCCGATGGCGACCCCGGCACCGTCGACGACGTGCCCGACGTGGTCCAGAACTCCTGGGGCGTCATGGAAGGCCTCGGCTATCCCGACTGCTTCGACGCCTGGTGGGCCGTGATCGACAACTGCGAGGCCGCCGGCGTCGTGGTGACCTGGTCCGCGGGCAACGAGGGCTCGAGCGGCCTGCGCTCCCCGGCCGATCGCGCCACCACGTTCTACAACTGCTTCTCGGTGGGCTCGACCATCCACACGCCCCCCTACACCATCAGCAGCTTCTCGAGCCGCGGCCCGAGCACCTGCCCCGACATCATCAACCCGGACCTTGCTCTCAAGCCCGAGGTCTCCGCGCCCGGCAGCGACATCTACAGCTCCGTGCCCGGCGGCGGCTATGGCTACAAGAGCGGCACCAGCATGTCCGGCCCCCACGTGGCCGGCGTGGTCGCCCTGATCCGCTCGGCGGCTCCCGACATGCCCGTGGACCTGGTCAAGCAGATCCTCATGGACACCTGCGTAGACCTGGGCACGCCCGGCGAAGACAACACCTACGGCCACGGTTTCGTCGATGCCTACGAGGCCGTGCTAGCGGCCATGGAAGGGTTCGGAACTCTTCAGGGCGACGTGACCAACGGCAGCTACGCCGGCCTTCCCTTGGGCGGCGCCAAGGTCGAGATCCCGGCCGAGGGCTACACCTGGACCGCTGCCGGCGACGGTTCCTACAGCGGCATGCTGCCCGAAGGATCCTACCTGGCCATGGCGTCGCTGACGGGCTTCGATCCCGAGCAGGTCTCGGTACAGGTGTTCGAGGATCAGGTCACCGTGCAGAACTTCGCGTTGATCGACAACGCCGGTCCCGCGATCAGCGACGTCAACGGTCCGGTGGCCACTGCCGACACCGCAGGGCCCTACTCCATCAGCGCCATGGTCACCGACCACAGCACCGTGGGGTCGGTCAACCTCTACTGGCGCGTGGGTGACGGAAGCTGGCAATCGGTCGCCATGGCCGGCGCCGGCGACGTCTATACCGGCGACATACCCGGACAACCCATCCACACCGCCGTGGACTACTACATCCAGGCCATGGACGGCGTGGCGCTCACCAGCACCTCGCCGGAGAACGCACCGTCGGCCCACTACGAACTGGTGGTCACCGAGTCGGTCTACACCACCGACGCCGAGGATCCGGGCGACCCGGAGTGGACCATGGGCGTGGCGGGCGATGGCGCCACCAGCGGCCTGTGGGCCCGCTATGCACCCGCCGGCACCATCTACAATGGCGAGGCCATGCAGACCGACGAGGACACCTCCCCCGATCCGGGCGTGGCCTGCTACGTCACCCAGAACGGCACCGACCCCAACGACCCGGGCGAGGCCGACGTGGACGACGGCTGCACCACCCTGATGTCGCCGGTGTTCGACCTCTCCACCACCTCGCGCGCCTTCGTGACCTACCAGCGCTGGTGGGCCCAGGACGGCTTCACCGAGGACGACGACTGGCTCGTGGAGGCCAGCAACGACGGCGGCGTGAGCTGGTTCGTCGTGGAGACCTTCGACGACAAGCGCAACTACTGGGAGCACGTGGCCGTGGAGCTGGGCGCTCTCGGCGGCGGCACCTTCGCGCTGACTGACCAGGTGCAGCTGCGCTTCCTGGCCTGCGATCTGGGCGGCGGCGGTCTCGTCGAGGCAGCCATCGACGACTTCGAGCTGCTCATATTCATGGGCGACACCACGCCCGTGGAAGACGTGGTGCCCGGACTGCAGACCGTGCAGCTGCGCCAGAACCACCCCAACCCATTCAACCCGGCCACCACAATCACCTTCGCGCTGCCGCGCGACGGGCAGGTGGACCTGGCCGTGTACGCGCTGGACGGCCGGCGCGTGGCCACGCTCGTGGGCGGCGTCGTGCCGGCCGGCGAGCACACCGTCAACTGGGATGGCCGCGACGCGACCGGCCGCCGGGTGGCGTCGGGTGCCTACTTCTACCGCCTGACGGCGGACGGCACGTCCCTGGTCAAGCGGATGGTCATGGTGAAGTAGGCGTCTGTTCGAGCTGACGAGCGCCGGGGGCGCTCGCAGCTCAACAGCCGGTTTCCAGACATGCGGCCGTGCTCCCTGAGAGGGCGCGGCCGCATTGCTTTCCGTGCAAAAGTGGTGCCCGGCTGGTAGGGTGGTTTCGGTGATCGATTGTCGGATAGGCGGCTTGCGCCGCCTCCCTCATGGAGGCTTCCCTTGCCCAAACTCAATCTCACTGGCTGGATCCTGGTCGGCCTGGTGGCCGGCATCGTGGTCGGTCTCTTGCAGTACTGGTTGTTGCCCGACGCCGTGAACGAGGCCTCGGTGCGCTGGTTCCACGACCCCATGGGCCGCCTCTTCCTCAACGGGATCCGCTTGCTCGTGGTGCCGCTGGTCATCGTGTCCTTGACCCTCGGGACGGCCGCCATCGGTGATCTGGGCAAGCTCGGCCGCATCGGCGGCAAGACCATGGGCATCTACCTGATCACCACCGCGGTGGCCATCACCATCGGCCTGGCGCTCGCCTCGCTGGTGCAGCCGGGCAGCGGTCTCGACATACCCACCGACGCCGATTTCGCCGGTACCAAGGCGCCTCCGGTCACCGACATCCTGGTGGACATCGTGCCGACCAATCCGTTCGTGGCCATGGTCGAGGGTAAGATGCTGCAGGTGATCTTCGTGGCGTTGCTGGCCGGCCTGGCCGTGGCGCGCGTGGGCCGGGCGGCCGAACCGCTGGTGCGCTGGCTGGAAGCCGCCGACAAGGTCATCCAGGCCATGGTCGGTATGATCATGCTCATCGCGCCGCTGGGGGTCTTCGCACTCATCGCCAAGGTGATCGTGAGCGAGGGGCTGGCGGTATTCGTGCCGCTCCTGAAGTACATGGGCACCGTGCTGGGCGCCCTGGGCATCCACGCGCTGGTGGTCTACCCGCTGCTGCTGGTACTGCTGGCGCGGCTGAGTCCGCTGCAATTCCTGCGCAACATCTACCCGGCCCAGATCCTGGGCTTCTCCACCTCGTCGTCCAATGCCACCCTGCCGGTGACCATGGAAGTGGCCGAAACGCGCCTGGGCACCCGCGAGTCGATCCACTCCTTCACCCTTCCCCTGGGCGCCACCATCAACATGGACGGCACGGCCATCATGCAGGGCGTGGCCACGGTGTTCATCGCCAACGTCTACGGCATCGACCTCACCGCCGGCGACCTGGTGCGCGTGATCCTCATGGCCACCCTGGCCTCCATCGGAACGGCCGGCGTGCCAGGCGTGGGCCTGATCATGCTGTCCATGGTACTCACGGAGATCGGGCTGCCCGTCGAAGGCATCGGCATCATCCTGGGTGTGGACCGGCTGCTGGACATGACCCGCACCGCGGTCAACATCACCGGTGACCTCATGTGTACCGTCGTGGTGGCGCGCAGCGAGGGCGAGTTCGAGCCGGAGATCTTCGGGGCCGAGAACGTCGTCCACGACGATTGAGTGCCGGTGGTCCAGGTACTAGATTCGGATCATCCTCGACAACCTTCCGACCCCTGGCCGAGGTAAGGACAGTCATGCGTATTCTCACCTGTTGCCTCCTCGTGACCGGTCTGCTGGCCGGCACCGCCGCCGCGTGCACCAATCTCGTGTGCGATCCCAAGGCCACGGCCGACGGCTCGACCATCGTCACCTACACCTGCGACGGCGAATTCCACCCCATCCTGCGCCGCATCGAGGCCGCCGACCACGAGCCGGGCGCCATGCAGGAGATCAAGCACTGGAACGGCGAGGTCCTCGGCGAGGTCGCCTACCCGGCGCACACCTGGGGCGTGGTGAACCTCATGAACGAACATCAGGTGTCCCTCGCCGAAACCACCACCGGTGGTCGCGAGGAACTGGTCAACCCGGACGGCATGCTACACTACTGGCAGCTCATGCGCCTGGCGTTGCAACGGTCGACCACCGCCAGGGAATGCGTGGAGGCCATGGGCTCGCTGGTGGCCGAGTACGGCTACCGGAGCACCGGCGAGTCGTACTGCATCGGCGACCCCGAAGAGGCCTGGATCATGGAGATGGTGGGACCGGGGCCGGGCGGCGAAGGCGCCCACTGGGTGGCGCTGCGAGTGCCCGACGGTCACATCTCGGCGTTCGCCAATCTCGGCCGCATCGACACCTTCCCCACCGACGATCCCGACCGCTGCCTCCACTCCGACGGTATGGCGGAGTTCGCCCAGGCCAACGGTTGGTACGACCCCGCCGACGGCCCGTTCTCCTGGCGGTCCACCTTCCACCCCACCACGCCACAGCGGCTGCGCTACACGGCCACTCGCGTCTGGAGCATCTTCCGCCGCGCCGCGCCGTCTCAGGAACTCGACCCTGCCTTCCACCGCGGCGAGCCGGGCGCCGAGCCCTACCCGCTGTTCATCGAACCCGACGAGAAGCTCAGCGTCGAGGACGTCTTCGCCCTCATGCGCGACCACTACGAGGGAACCGACTGGGACATGACCCAGGGCGTGGACGCCGGCCCGCACGGCTATCCCCTGCGCACCCGCCCCATGGGCTTCGAGGTCGACGGCGAGGCCCACACCTGGGAGCGCCCCATCTCCACCCAGCAGACCGGATTCTCCATGGTCTGCCAGTCGCGCGCCGGGCTGCCCGATCCGGTTGGCGGGGTCACCTGGTACGGTCTCGACGACACGGATTTCACATGCTACGTGCCGCTCTACTGCGGCATCACCGACATCCCTCGCAGCTACCGCACCGGCGGTATCCGCCAGTTCTCCTGGGACTCGGCCTGGTGGGTCTTCAACTTCGTGAGTAACTACGCGGCGCTGCGTTACGACGACATGATCGAGGACGTGCGGGCCACCCAGGCGGAACTCGAGGGCTACATGCTGGACCTGCAGCCGGCCGTGGAACAGACCGCTGCCGCGCTCCACGCCAGTGACCCCGAGCTCTGTCGCCGCTATCTCACCGACTACTCCCTGCAGCACGCCGAGGGCGTGGTCGACCAGTGGCGCAAGCTGGGCGAGCACCTGCTCACCAGATACAACGACGGCTACATCAAGAACGAAGAAGGCCGGCCGCAAGAAGTGGGCTATCCCGAGGCGTGGCTGCAGATGGTGATCGACCAGCGGCCGCAGCAGTTCCGCCTGCCCGAGGACGAGGCCGCCCTCGAGGAACCCGAGGACTACTAGTTCGACCAGCTCAGGACGACGACGGCCCCGCACCCTGGTGACAGGGGCGGGGCCGTTGCCTCGACGGTCCGATCGGTGCGGATCAGACCTCGAGCATCTCGTCATCCTCGAGAGGAATGACGTCTTCGTACGCTGCACTCGGTGCGGCCGAAACGGGGGCCGGCTGGGGAACCGGTTCGGCATTCGCCGTCGTCGCAGCGACCTGGGCCGCTGCCGACGGAGCCGAAGCCGGAGGCTCGACGCGTCCCGCGCCACCCACGGCCAGGGCCACCAGATCGCCCACGTAGTGGTTCATGTTGTCGGCCTGGCTCGTCAATTCGTGCGACGCGCCCGCCGACTCCTCGGCGTTGGCCGCCGTGGTCTGGATCGACTGGTCCATCATGCCGACCGCGGAGTTGAGCTGATCCACACCCTGCGCCTGCTGCTGCGAGGCCCGGGCGATCTGCTCCATCATCTCGGACACGCGTGCGGCATTCTCGGTGACCTGGGTGAAGGCGTCGTTGGCCTGCGATACCTGGCTCGCGCCTTCCTTGACGCGCTCCAGCGTACGGCTGATCAGGACACCCGTGTTGCTGGCCTCGTCGCTCGACCGCGTCGCCAGGTTGCGCACCTCTTCGGCCACCACCGCGAAGCCCTTGCCGGCATCGCCGGCCCGGGCGGCCTCGACGGCGGCGTTGAGCGCCAGGAGGTTGGTCTGGAAGGCGATCTCGTCGATGGTCTTGATGATCTGCGAGGTCTCGTTGCTGGCCTTGTCGATGGCCGCGATGGACTCGGTGAGCTGGTGCATGGAGCCATTGGCCTGGTCGACGATGCTCTTGGCCTCCTCCATCAGCTTGTTGGCCTCAGTGGCGAGGTCCGCGTTCTGCTTGGTGACCGAGGCCATCTCCTCCAGCGAAGACGCCGTCTCCTCCACGGTGGCGGCCTGCTGGGACGCCTCGCGAGCCAGACCGTTGCTGGCCTCGGAGACCTGTCGCGCCGAACCCGAGACGTCACTCGAGCACTGGCTCAGGCCGGCGATCACGTTGTTCAGCGAACTGTTCACCGAGCGTACGATCCACCACGACACCACCAGGAATATAGCGATGCCCACAGCCACGATGATCAGGGCCATTCGGTTGGCCGCGTCGCGAGCGCTGTTGGCGGCATCCTTGGCGGCCAGGGCGATGGTCTTGGCGGCTTCGGCCGCAGCGTGCTCGCTGGTCACCGAGGCGTCGGCCTCGGCCAGGGCGGACTCGGCGGCCGTGATGATCGCGTGGCCGGTCTGGTTCAGCTGGCGGCGGAGCTCCAGTTCCTGGTCGCCGTAGGCCAGCGACTGGTCGATGTAGCCCATGAACTGGCCCAGCGAACTCTCGACCGACTCGGCCTTGGCCATATAGTCTGAGTTCTCGAGACCGGCCGAGAACTCGACCAGGGCGTCGATGGCCACCAGGCCATCGCCCTCGGCGAGTTCGCGGTACTGGTCGATATAATCGGTGTCGCCCGTGGCGAGGTACTGCTGCTGTAGCGACTGAATCTCCAGGAAGAAGATCTTGCAATCCCGGAGCACGTTCAGCAGTTCCAACTCGACGGGACCAAGATCTTCACCCTCGAGTTGCAGTACTGCCTGCTCTCCCTCGAGGTCGTCCATGACGGAGTTGATCGACATCATGCTCATGTCGATGGGCAGGGACATGGCGCCCTTGAGTTCCTCGTGCGCACCGTGCACGCCGCCATACTGGTCGAACTCACCTCGGTAGCTGGCGAAATGTCCGAGGATATCCTGGCGACCGATGGCCTCCAGTTCGCCGGTCACGCTGGTGGCATCGGCACCGAACTGCATGCGCACCTCGGTGTCGTGGAACTGCAGGAAAGTCTTCTCGGTGAGGCGCAGATCCATGACGTGCATCATGGCCTCGCTCACCTGTTCCTTGAGCTCGTTGGCCTGGTCGATAGCCTGGTTGGCGGTATCGATCTCGGCGTTGGCCGTTTCCATCTCCTGGTACGCCTGGTCGATGCGCTGGCTGGCCAGTCGGTTAGATCCCACCAGGACCAGCATCAACACCACCGCCATGCCGGAGAACATCATCAAGCGGGTCTTGATGGTGGCGGACTGGAATCTATGCAACATGGCTGTCTCCTGTATTTGATCGCTTCGTGAACGGGCGCGCGCCCAGGAGTCTGCAAGCGGTGGCCCCGGACCGCACGATTGCGGCCCGGGGCACGATGGTCTAGTTGATCGTCAGTCCGGCCAGGGTCTTGTCGTCGTACTTGTAGAGGCCACAGCCCACCACGAGGTCCTTGCCGTCGGCGGACTTGCAACCGCGGACGTAGGACACCTTGCGCACGATCTCGTTGGATCCGGGCTTCGGCCAGTAGTACTCCACCCAGCCTTCGCCGTCGGCCTTGACGACCTTGTTCATGGTCGCGAAGAAGCGTTTGCCCTTCTTGTCCTTGAGGCCGATGACGCTCTTGCCGTTCAACTTGTACTTCATGGGATGCATCAGCATGGTGCCGTCGTCGAGGGTGTGAATCCACATGTAGGTACCCTCGAAGAGGTACTCGCTTCCCTCGCCCTGGAACTTCGCGAAGGCAGCGGTGCCTTCCTTCTCCAGCAGGGCGCAGGCCTTCTTGACCTGGTCGACGAGGACGCTCGGCTGGGTCATGCCGTCACCGGCGGTGCTGTTGCAGTAGGCGGCGCTTTCCTCGGCCAGCGCGGCGGGGTCATCGGCGGCCAGGGCCCCGGCCACGGTGGCCAGGGTGAGGACGACGGCGAGGGCGAAAACGTTGGTCCTGCGGCTCATGGTTCTCATCCTTTCACACGTTATAACCTGGGTCCGGTCCGGGCTCGTTCCGGCCCGAACATGAATCAGAGCGATGTCCCGAATTCCGGGAATGTTCCGACCATGTTCGAACTAGGTATCGACGGACGAATCATGAACCTGAGCGGTTTGTTATTCTGCATAATGTCAAGGTTTACCTTAGCAATGACTTAGAAGGACTTCTGCGTGCCTGGAGTAGCCGGGTAACGTGTTGCAACGCAGTATATTGAATATAAAGACACCATGATTCGATTGGCGTCTTCCGGGAGTGGAATGCGATGAAAATAGTGGATCGGAAGACCCTCGACCGGCCGATTTCGCGCCGTCCGCGGTCAGATGTTGAACGGCTGCGCGAAGTGGATTCCCGCCTGCAGGTAGGCTGTGCCGCGACCGCTCGAACTGCGGCCGTACCCCACCTCGATCGGTCCCAAGGGCGTCTCCAGCAGCACGGACAGCGCGCCGCCGAGGATGAGATCCCGGAAGGACGCGTCGCTCGGCTGATCCCAGGTATTGCCGACGTCGAACCAAGCGCCCAGGTGCCACTGGGCCGCGTAGGGCAACTGGAGGCCCGAAACGTGGAACAGAGCGCCTGCGCCCGCCATGCCGAAGGCGCCGCCACGCAGCGAACCGTCGGGGATCCCGGTGACGTCGCGTAATCCACCGAGTCTGAATTCCCGGTAGTATGGCAGATCGCCCTCGCTTCCCCCCGCCTGGACGCGCGTCTGCAGAGTCCAGCGCCCGGCGGTGGTGGCCGCGATGAGGTGTCCCCAGTAGCGATCGTAGTCGTACGTGTCGCCGAGGGATGTCCGGGAGTGCCAGGTCTGGAAACTTCCGGCGATCCCCGCGGTAGGAATGGCATGGTTGTCGAGCTGGTCGTAGCCGATACGGAGATTCACGGCCCCCGCATCGCTGTCGTCGCCCGGGTTGTCCAGCTGACCCGAATCGACCCTTGTCCTGACGCCGCCTCGCCAGTAGGTCCCCCGGATCTCGCCGAACCTGGAGACGTTGAGACCGAGTCCGAGGTGGCCGCCCCAGGTATCGGTGCGAAAGCTACCAACACGGTAGGATCCGTCGAAGACATCCTCGCTATGAGATCCGGCGAACAGACTGGGCACCACGAACACGGTTCGCGAATGCTCCAGGGGCTGATACCATTCCACCGCCGCGCCGATTCGCGACCCCACGACCACGTCGGCCCGCATCTCGCCGCCGAGCTGGTTGAGCTCGAGCCGCGTGATCCGCGAAACGAGCTGGATCTGGCCGCGGTTGTTGTTGTTGATGCGGATCGCGGCCCCGAATCGGAGAATCCACGGGAGGTACGGTTTCTCCGTGGGCTCGATCACCAGGTCGACGCCGGGAAGCTCCCCCCGCAAGCTGTAATCCACCGATTCAAACACCCCCAGTGCGTAGACCCGGCCCAGATCGTGCGCCAGGCGCGGCACGTCCAGGGTATCGCCGGGCGCCTGGGTGATGCGCTTCAAGATGGTCCGACTGCTCACCCGGGTTGGGTTGTCCAGATCGATGCTCTCGATGATCGGTGGCTCAACGCTGCGACGGCCGACTCCCGCTCGCCAGCGCTCGTAGTCCGCCTCGGAAAGCGCGAGGGGCAGCAATTCGTCGCGCATGGCGTCCACGGCACGCCGGCCGGCCTCGATGGCGGCGGCCACCTGAGTGAGATCGTACAACGGGATGTCGGGCTGCCGCACGACGACCGCCACATCCGCGCCGGCGAGCTCGGGTGCGGTGTTCGACCAGGCGAGCAGGTAGTTCGCCTGCAGCAGGATGGACGGCAGATCCCATTCCTTGCCGGGCGGAGTCTCCCCCGGCGCCCAGCCCACGTGCACGCCGATGACCACGTCGGCTCCCATGTCCCGCACCACATCCACCGGCACCATGGTGCGCAGGTATCCGTCGACCAGGGTGCGGCCATCGATACTGACCGGCGGAAACGCGCCCGGCGCCGCCATGCTCGCCCGCACCGCGCGCATGAGGTTGCCCGATTCCAGCACCACGATCTCGCCGGTCACCAGGTCGGTGGCCACCGGGCGGAACGGGATGGGCAGATCATCGAATCCCCGGTAGCCGGCGGTGTAGAGGTCCGGCGCGCTGAAGATGGACGCGAACTTCTGCCCGGCGATCAGGCCCCGTTGCAGCGCCAGGCCGTTGCTCGTGATGCCGAACTCGAAGGGCCAGAGGTGGTTCATGTCGTCGGACTTGCGGCGGAAGGATATCTGGCGGCGGTCGGGGCGGTCGGTCATCAGCAGGCGCCAGTCGACCTGGCGGACGTTCTGGTCGATCTCCTGCGGGTGGAAGCCCAGGCAGTAGAGCGATCCCACGACGGCGCCCATGCTGGTGCCGGCGACGCGATCGACCGGTATTCGCAATTCGTCGAGGCGCTCGAGGACGCCGATATGGGCGAGCCCGCGAGCTCCGCCGCCGCCGAGGGCGACGCCGATGGTGGGGCGGTCGGGACTCGCCGCAACGACGGTCGCCGGTAGAACGGCGAGCAATACGAGCATCTTCAGCGATCGTCGGCACACGATGACGGCCCTCCACGGCAGATCCGGAATCCCGGTCCGGAGCTTACTGCCGCGAAGGGCCGTCGCCAAGTCCGCCTTGCTGAACAAGGCCGGAGATTGCGGGATCAGGTCCCGTCGACCTGGCGCAGGATCCGCCAGCCGTCCCGAGATTCACCGCGCGGACCCGCCAGTTCGTCCAGGACGACCTCGAAGCGGGTCTGGCCGTCGACGCTGAGCACGCCTCCGTCGGTACGCAGGAAACGGATCTTCACCTGGTAGGTCCGTCCGAGAACCTCGCGACCGCGGGCAGAGACCTCGGCCCACTCACCCAGGCCCTCGAAGACGTCGATCTCGATCTTGGAAACACCCGCGATGGTGCAGCCGGGCTTGACGTAGTCCTCGCCACTGAACATGCGGGCGGCGATCTTCAACTCCACCTCGCGGTCGTAGGTGCCGCCGCCGTGACGCTCGAACTCGTAGTCGGGGTGGAGCATTGCGGCATAGGACGCGAGGTCCTGGGATCCGTAGGCCAGGTGGAAGTTCTCCATGAGGATATCCGGCGTGGCGGCGAAAGGCAGGCTGGATTTGGCGGCGTCGGGGATCACCAGGTCGGCGTCGTCAGCACATCCGGTCATCAAGATCGCGAGGCCGACCAGCATGGCGGCCATGGCAAGGCACAGGGTATGGCTGAGTATGGTCTTCATGTCGGGACTCCTTCGATTCGTGGGGCCGTGATCATGGGGACATGGGCAACTCCTCTGCTTGAGGACGGAGACGTCTGGACGGGACGTTGACGGGAGGAACCGGGCGCACGGGCGCCACCAAGCGATTCCACCGAAGTCGTTGTATTGTTTGCTGTTACAACGACTCATCCCCATTTTGTGACATTATGAATTCGTCGTGACGGTGTCAATGGCCGCGCACTGCGACGGGCGCGAGCGGTGGATGCCGATGGCCATGGCACCGAGCGATGGGATGTGATGAAATTCGATCGGCTCGTGAACGGCCGCTAGCCGCCGAACCGCGCGGCCAGATCCGGCCACAACTTCCACATCGTGATGCCCACCACCACCAGGCAGTAGGCCGGCACAACCACGGTCCAGATGCGTTCGGGGAAGACGCGCGTGAGGTAGGGCGCCAGCACCGCCGACACCATGGACGCCAGCATCACGCTCGGCAGCAGCACGTAGTCGATGGTGATGCCGTTGGCGGCCATGGCGGTCCACGCGACCACCGCCACGAAGCAGACCACGCCCTCCGAGAGCGCCGTCACACCGAGCATGCTCTTGACCGGTACGCCCGCAATGAGCCCGCCGATGGTGACCACAGGACCGTAGCCGCCGCCGCCCACGCCCTTGTTGAAACCGGCCACGGCGCCGAAGGCGATGAGCATGTTCGGTCGGTAGGGTCGTTCACGCCGCGACTGCACCAGCGAGATGGCTCCCATGCCCAGCAGCAGGAGCGCCACGTAGAGTTTGATCCAGATGGGGTCGAGATCCAACACGGCGTAGATTCCGATGGTGGCCAGCAGCACCAGCACCGTGCCCGACGAGGCGATGACGAGGCACAGGCGAACGGTCTCGCTCAACGGCTTGAATCGCCACTCCACGTTCTGGAACTCGCGGTGGAGGAAGGCGCCGACGAGGCCGGCCACCGTCTGTTGAATGAGCACCACGGGCACGATCTGCAGCGGGTCGAAACCCATCACCAGAAGTACCGGGGTGAGAGCGGTCCCGAACCCCATGCCCGCTGCAGCGTCCATGAACTCGAAGACCAGGGCCAGCAGGATCACCGTCCACATGAGGCCCCACTCGCTGGTGCCGGCCCAGCCGAGGGTGATCATGACCTCGTTGTCGGCGATGCGGGTGGAGTTGCTCGCCAGCCAGCAACCCAGCAGGAAGACCAGGAAGAAGGCCACGATCCCGGTCAGGGCGGCCTTGATCTGCCGCCACTCCGGCACGATGCGCTCGAGGATGGTGGCCTTCTCGCGCTCGAGATCGCGCGCCACTTCCCAGCCCATGCGCTTGTCGTCGTGCTTGCTCAACGGCCGTCTCCTGGTTCGAGGGGCGCCGATACCTGTAGCATGGATCTCGGGTCCGGTCCAGGGACGCTCGCGGCTACTGGCTGGACGGCACTCCCATCTCCAGGAGTCGGTTCCGGATCACGGCGGCGCCGGCCAGTTCGGCGTCGCGGGAGAGGGCCTGTTCGGCCGCAGCCATCGAGACCTCGTACCGGCCGACTTCCAGCGCGGCGTCTGCCACCTCCTGCCAGACCAGCGCCTGACTGCCGGACATCGCGGCGGCTTCCTGCAGGTAACTGAGCGCGAGTTCGGGCTGGCCCAGAAGCCGGTACTGCCGTCCGAGGTTCCGCAGCAGATCCGCGCGTTCGATCCCCGTCGCCGGCGCCGTCTCGAGATCGGCCAGCAGTTGCAACCGCCGGGCGTTCTGTCGTAGCACGGACATGTCGCCACGGATGAGTCCAGCCCGCTGCCAGAGTACCGCCGCAGCCGCGTACTCCCCCAGCGCCTCGCGAATGAGGGCTGCATCGGTATACGCATGCAGATCGTCGGGCCGGGTCCGGATCGACTGCTCGTAGAGTTCGGCCGCATGACGCAACCGTGCCGACTCGGGCACGCTGCCGCGGTCGTAGTCTTCCCAGAGATCGCGCGCTTGATCGCAGGTCGCGGGATGCGTCTCACCACTCGCGGTGGATACCGCTGGCACCACCAGATTGCCGTTGAACCAGGCCCGCCTCTGGGCCGGATCGGCGGCTACCAGGGCCATGTTGGCGGCTGCGGTCTCGACCATCGGGTCTTGCGGCCGCATGGCCGCCACCCTGGCGTAGGCCCGTGCAGCCTGCGCCACCAGTTCGTGACGTTCGTAGATGCGCGCCAGATTGTAGAGGACGCGCGGATCAGCATCGTCGCCGGCGGTAGCACGCCGAAGCTCGACGACCGCTTCGAGAATGCGTCCGTCGGAATAGAGCGCCATGCCGAGCGCGGCCCGCAGTTCGTTGGATTCGGGATTTCGGGCCAGCTTGCGTCGAATCCGCAAGAGGTTCATCTCCGATGGCATGGCCTGGATCAGGCTCCGGGTGGAACTCAGATCCTGGACGGCCAGGTACTCGGCCTCGGCCTCGTCGAAGCGTCCGGTGGCGGCATACACCCGCGCGCGATTCATGCGGGCAAACGCGAAATCCGGCGCCTGGGTGATGGCCGCATCGAGATAGCGTTCCGCCTCCTCGAACTCGCCGTCCTTGGAGTGGATGGTGCCCAGCCAGTTCAAGGCATTGAGGTCGTCGGGGTGCGCCGCCGCCCGCTTGGTGAAGTAGCGTTTCTTCTCCGGGCAATGATTCAGAGCGTGGGCGACGTTGGCGTCGGCAAGACCCGCGTCGGCGGCGACCACGGCGGCCTCGGCCGGCCGGATCGTCGAGCCGGCGAGCCAGGCGATGTTGAGTCGCCGCGCCATATCCTCGTAGGCCTCCATGGTGGACGCGAAGTCCGCCGGCGCGGCCTCCAGGTTGGTCATGTACGCGGTGATCGACTCCTGGTAACGCACCAGATCCAGGCAGTGATCGATACCGGCGCGATCCTGACGGATGTGGAACTGGGCATGGGGCAGATCATCGGTGCTGACCTTGTCGAAACCGGCGAGCATCTGGTCGATACCGTCCTCGCCGATGAGGAAGAAGCTGAGGAACTTCGCCACGTCGGGCACCCCGTAATCCCGCAGCATGGCGTCATCTAGCAGCGGTTCGAGTCGGCGCTCCATGTCGGCGTAGTCGATGGCCAGGCGCTCCGGCGTCCCCAGCATGAGCACCTGCGACGATCCGTGGATGCTCCAGAAACTCATGTGCGGAAACACGCTGCGGAAGGTGTTCAGAACCACCTTGATCGAATCGTCCGGCAGCGGGAAGACGGCCCACTGACAGAACACGCCGCCCGGCTTGAGGCGGCTCTTCACCAGTTCGTAGAACTCCCGGGAGTAGAGGGTCCACGAGTCGAACATCTTGGGGTTGGTGGCGTCGGAGATGATGAGCGAATACAGGCGATCGTCCAGCAGCAGTGCATTGCGTCCGTCGTTGACCACCTGATTGAAGTTGGGCTGGTTGTAGACATCCAGGTTCTCACGGGTGTAGGCCCTGGCGATTCCCGCGATGTCGGGATTCAGATCGACCACGTCCAGCGAATCCACGTTGCGGGCCGTGGCCCCCGCCGACATGCCGGCGCCGAAGGCCACCATCAGCGCGTCGGTCGGATCGTCGTGCACCAGTGTGGGCAGCAAACCCAGCAGCTTGAACAGTTGCACGTGCCAGATGCGGGACGAGGCCTCGTTCACGGCGTTGAGGTGGAAGTCCTGATAGCCGAGCTTGTAGAAGTCGTACACCAGCACATTGGCGACCTTGCCCTCCTTGTAGTGCACGATCTCGGCATTGGGATGGGCGCGCTGGAAGAGGCTGCGGAAAAGATCCGACGGAGCGGTCACGAACATGGCCACGACGACCGCGGCGTAGACCACGCCCCACACAGGCCGGCGGCCCGGTCGCGACACGCCCATCAACGGCAGGATTCCCGCCAGCAGGTTGAGCGCCGCCACCAGGATCACGCCCTGGTGCAGTCCCACTGTGGGCAACAAGATGAAGCCGGCGGCGAAGGCGCCGAGGATGGCGCCCACGGTATTGACCGCGTACACCGAACCCACGCTGGTGCCCTCACGGGTGGTGCCGCGCTGGCAGATCTGGATGGCCAGGGGCACGGCGATACCCATCATGATCGTGGGCGGCAGCATGATCACCGCAGTCTTGGCCAGGGTCAGGGTCTCGTTGAAATTGTTGAACAGACTGCCGTGCAGGCTGCGGAAGAGATAGGGCGTGGCAAACGCCAGGGCGCCGATGGCCACCTGCAACCATACGAACAGCGGCACCTGCCAGGTCCGCCGCGAAAGGAATCGCCCGTAGACCAGGCTACCGGTGGCGATGCCCACCAGGAATGTCGCCAGGATGGCGGTGAACGAGTAGATGTTGTTGTGGAGGAAGAGATTGAGCATACGGGTCCAGAAGACCTCGTAGGCCAGGGCACAGAATCCCGAGAGACCGATTCCCACCAGCACCAGGCGTACGGTGGCCCGGCCATACGCCGGAGTAGCCGGTTCGGTCGCGGATTCGATCGACGCATCGGCAGCCACCTCGCGCGCGGACTCGACGGCCCGCCGTCCCAGCATCCAGGCCACCGCCGCTACGCCCAGGTTGATGGCCACGGCGACCCAGGTGGTCTGCTGCATGCCGAGGGCCCGCAGCAGGATGTATCCGCAAGCCACCGTGCCCAGCACCGCGCCCACCGTGTTCAATCCGTAGAGGAAACCGGTCTGATGCCCGAGGTTGGTGCCGCCGCCGGCGAAGCGCTTGATCAGCACCGGCAACGTCCCCCCCATGAGGAACGTGGGCACGAAGATGAGCGCGAAACAGACGGCGAATCGCGCCAGGTTCAACAGCACGATGTTCCCCTCGACCGCCGGATAGATCGCCGCGTAAACGGGAGTCGCTACCACGATGAGCAGGGGGAACAACAACGCGAAGACGCCGATGCCGGCCTCGAGTACCGCGTAGACCCGGATGAGAGGTCTTGGCTTCCTGTCGATGTACCGCCCCAGCACGAAGCTGCCGGCCGCCAGACCGCCCATGAACGCGCTCAGCACGGTGCTCATGGCCAGCATGGTGTTGCCGAACACCAGCACCAGCATCCGGGTCCAGACGATCTGGTAGATCAACCCCGACACACCCGAGAGGAGGAACAGGGAGTACACCAGATAGCGGTAGCTGCGGCCTTCGTTCATGCGGACTCTCCAGGGAGTTGATCGATTTCGAGGGTTACTTGACCATGACCATCCGGCGCGTTTCCAGGTGACCGTCCGCTTCCAGCCGGCACATGTAGCTGCCCGACGGCAGCCCGCGTCCGTGATCGTCCTCGCCGTTCCAGATCCATTCGTGGAGACCGGCCACCGCCGGACCGTCGTGCAGACTGCGCACGCGGTGACCGGTGAGGTCGAAGATCTCCAATGTCACGTACATCGTCGACGGCACGGTGAAGTTTAGGTTGGCGTGGGCATTGAACGGATTGGGGTAGCATGGCAGCAGGCGCGGCGGCCCCGGCAGGTCCGACGCCACAGACAGCCGCAGGCCCAGCAGCGGCAGCAGCAAGAATGGACGTACAGACCGAGTCGCAGCGTGGTTCATAGGGCCAGTTTACCAGATCCGATGCCGACACGGCACCCGGCAAGGGTCAGGGCGAGACCGGCTCCAATATGGGTCAACTGCCCTGGATACTCAACCCCCGCTGCTGGTTCTGGTTGAGCTCGAGCCCCGATGTTTCACGGCAGAATCCAGCGTCCAGCCGGTCCCGGAACGGTGCCAGCGAGGCCGCCACCGCGGGCGGCAGACCGTCCTGCCACGGCAAGCGCTCCGGTTCAGCCTCCAAGATCTCGATCTCCGCCACGAGCCGGTCGCGCAGATCGTCCAGGTCCTGCCCCTGCGCGTCGGCGTCCAGAGCGGCGTTCAGCTGTCGGCGAAGCATGTCTCTCAGGATCTCCCGGACCCGGCGGCTGGCCATCTTGTCGCCGAAGACCGTCTCGTCGTCCGCATCCTCGGGGTTGATCTCCCGACCGTACGCCATCACGTAGATGTACGTGTACTCGCCCAAGCCCATCTCCACCTCACCGAGGGTGACGTTGCGCGCCTCGTAGAGCTTGCCCATGCGCGGCACCATGCCGATGACTTCCCTGGTGAGCTTGAAGCCCTCCGCCATGGCCTCCCGATCGTTCGCGTCCTCGTCCAGATCGTCCATGGCCTGGAACTGGGCCGCCGTCTGCTGGAAGTCGGCACAGAGTTCCATGATTGCGTCACGCACGGTGAGGAACGCCTCCACGCGATCGGCGGTCACGGCCCCATCGGCTGGCGGCGTGAAGCTGGCCTGATCCCCGTACAGCTCGTCGAGGGCCTCGCGCGTGGCGATGGCGTCGCGGAACGGCCCCATCATGAACAGCGACCCTCCCACGGTGATCAGGATTCCCAGGAGGATGACGGCGCCGCAACCGATGCCGCAACCCAGGAGCCATTTCTTGCCGGTCGGATTCATGGTCTCTCGCCTCGCCGCCGACGGTGTCCTGTTGCCGGCTCAGAAGTACAGCTTGATCAGGAACGGAAACTCCTGATCCTCGGGCGCCGCCGCGCAGGCCCGGCGCAACGCGTCCAGGCTCATACGGCTGTCCCCCGCGAACTGATGCAGCAGACTTTCGGTGAGCAACTCGTTGCCCCGCACATACTGCGTCAGCTTCGGCGCGTCCGCGACACCGGTGAACACCGCCCCCACGTCGACGCGGTTGTCCTGCAAGAAGCGGAGATTCCGCGCGAGGTTGGTCTCGTCGAGGCAGGACGGAGTAAAGAACTCGGTGTAGGAACGGTCGTCGGTGTTGATCCGGCTCGTGGCCCCCAGCTCGCCGATGGCCGCGCCATCGAGCACCAGGGTGGCCGCCAGATGGTTCGCGTCCAGCAGGAAGTGCGGATCGTAAGCCTGTGCCGCAACTTGCGTTTCCCAATCGAGGAAGTTGACGTCGATCGGGTCCAGCGCCCCCAGAAGGACGGCGTGATAGTGCCCCAGCCAGACCGTGCATTCCGGGAACACGGACTGGAACGTGCGCAGCAGTCCGAGGAACTCGTCGCTCCCCAGCTTGTGCAGCGGCAGGTACTGCGACACCATGCCGCCGGGGTTGAGACGCTCGCGGCAATGCTCGAAATAGTCGCGGGTATAGAGGCTGCCCGAACCGAGGATGGGATGGGTGGGATCGCAGGAGATGAGGTCGTAGGTCTTGTCGGTGGTCTGCAGGTGGTGGCGACCGTCGCCGCCGATGATGCGTAGGCGCGGATCGGCGGCCACCTCGCGATTCACGTCGCGGTAGAAGACCGCCGCGTCGCGCAGTCCAGGCACCAGTTCCACGCAGTCGATGGACTCGACCTCGGGGTGCGCCGCGATGGCCGAGGTGGTCACCCCGATGCCGAACCCGATCACCAGCACGTCGCGCGCTTCGAGCCCGAGGAAGAACGGGAAGTGGCCCACCATCTTCACCACCTTGATGGCGTCGTAGGTGGAACCGATGACTGCCGCGTTGTTGACGTAAGTGTGCAGCGCCTGGGCGCGAGAGTCGCGGTCGCGCCCCACGACGAGGGTGCCTTCCACCGACTCCAGGTAGAACAGCAACTCGCGATCGTGATTGCCGAACGACGGCGGCAGGATGTTGATCTGTGGCCCCGCGACCGCCAGCACGATCAGGCCCGGGGCGACCGGTGCGAGGGCATGGCGTCGCCAGGCCGCGCCGCTGGCCGGGCGCCAGCGGACCTGCACGAAACCCACGACCGCGACGATCAACGCCAGCACCACGAGCACCGCGCCCACCACTCCCAGTCGCGGTAGCAGCAGGAACGCACCCAGCAGCGGCCCCAGCGCCGCACCCGCCGTGTTGAACATGAGCACCTGCCCCACGTCGCGGCTCACCCCGGCCCGTCCGACCGTCGCCATACCGCAGGCCAGGGGAAAGGCGAAGCCCGAGCACACCGCCGGCGGCACCACGACCAGCAGCGAGGCCACCAGCGGCAGCAGCGTGATGCGGACCACGGGATCGGCGAAGGCTGACTGCAGCGGGAACATGACCAGTTGGGGCAGCTTCACCAGCACGATCACGCCCGCGCCGACGGTCACGGCCAGGAGGCCGAGCACTTGCAGCATGGTCCGCTGCGTATCGCCGGCACCACCGCCGCGCCGACCACAGATCGCGCTCCCGGCGAACAACCCCAGGACCACCAGCGAGGACACGAGGGCGAAGGTGTAGGAGGTGTTGATGAGATAGATGCGGAACGCCCGCAGCCAGATCACCTGCAGGGCCAGCATGGCGAATCCGCAGATGAAGGCGCCCAGGAGCGCGGTCTTGCGGACGGCCGCGGGATCGACGGTGGCCGCGGTGCCTGCACGGCGTTTCTCCGCCCGGGTCGGCCCGCCCTCACGTGCGGCCGGCTCGACCGTCACGGGGGCGATGTCGTCGTGGGCACGCGTGACGAGCAGCCAGCCCGCCAGCAACAGATTGGCCACCGCCGCGGCGAGCATGGTGTCCTGCTGACCGAGCAATCCGAGGAGCAGATATCCCGCCGCCAGGCCGCCCAGAGCGCTGCCCAGGGTCTCCACCGCATAGAGGCGTCCCAGAGTGCGGGTCGCATCGGCGCCCGCGGCCAGGGCGATCTTGCCGGCGATCGGGAACACGCCGCCCATGAGGAACGCCGGACCGAAGATCAGCGTCAGCGCCACCAGGTTGGCGACCACGCCGGAGAGCCCGGGCACGACACGGGCGATGAGCAGATCACTCGACAGACTGGTCACGCCGATGCCGACGAGCAACAGCCCCAGCACGCGGCCCACCCGGCGCCGGTCGTTGGTCCACCGGCCCCAGAACCAGGCGCCGGCGCCGAAGCCGGCCATGAACGCGGACAGGACCAGGGTGGAGGCCACGACCGTGGAGCCGAGGACCAGGGCGAGCAGACGATTCCAGCTCACCTCGTGAACGAGGAAGGTGAATCCCGCCAGGAAGACCAGGACCTGGATGGCCGCCGAACGGTGGCGGTCGGATACGCGGCTCATGGATTCTCCCGCTGGAGTTGGCCGGCCGTGCCGGCGCGAAGCGACGCCGAAAAACATTCGCATCCTGGCATGGAATTGAGAAGAGGCAATCCGCGCGCCGAGCCGGCTACTGCACCAGCACGACGCGCCGCGTACGGACCTCGCCGCCCGCGGTCACCCGTACACCGTAGACGCCGCTGGGCAGACTGCGCCCGCGATCATCCCGCCCGTTCCAGATCCGTTGATGGTTTCCAGCCGGAAGATTGGCTTGCAGCAGTCGCCGCACCCGCCGCCCCCGCGCATCGAACACGGCGATCTCGACGCGTTCCGCGCGCGCCAGGGTGAACGCCACCGTGGTCCGCGGATTGAACGGGTTGGGATACGGCGCCGGCATGCGCAGCAGATCCGGCAGCGCGTCGCCCACGGCGATGGGCGTGCCGTTGGATTCGCCGGGTGTGGGCTCGGTGAAGAGGATCCAGGGCAGACCGGCGTCGACCTCGCGGCCGAAGCTCACGTCGGTGATCTGGGCTCCGAACACCACGTGGTCCAGCAGTTCGTCGCCGTTGAACAGGGCCACTTCCTCGCCGGCGGCCGCCAGCTTGAAGGTGGCGTGCAGGGGGCCGTCCTCGGGATCGTTGTCGCACCACACGATGAGGAATCCGCCGGGTGCGATGATCACGTCGGGCAGGGCGAACTTGTCAGGGTCAGCGAGATCGTCGGTGAGCGAGAGGCCTGTGAGGTAGACCGGCGCCGTGCCCGGATTGTGCAGCTCGACCCAGTCCTCGGCCGCACCGGTCTCATCGGTGATGCCGGTCTGGTTGCTGGCCAGAAGCTCGTTGAGCACCAGCAGCGGCTCGAGGCTGGCCGGGTTCGCATCGCCGGGCGTGGCCAGGTCGGTATCGCGCCAGTCGCCCGTGGCGTCAGGGACGCGGGCGAACGCGACGTCGGCCGCGAGCACGGGATAGATCACCTGATCCGAGTCCACGCCGTCGGGCGCGGCGAGCACCAGGGCACCGCCGGCGGCGGTCAGCAGGTCCGGCAGATGGTCGGCGCCCTCGCCGGGCTCGCCGTCGGACCAGAACAGCGCGTGATCGCCGCCGGCCAGGACCTGGCTCGCGAAGGTATGGTTGCCTCCGTTGAGATTGCGCAAAGTGACTCCGTCCAGGGACACGGGCACCGGCAGCGGATTGGCCAGTTCCAGCCACGGATCGTGATCGCCGGCCTGGTCGGCCACAGTCTCCGTGTTCAGCGGCATCAGTTCGTTGAGCACGATGAAGCCGGCCAGATTGGGCGCCGTGTTGACCGTGCCGGGCGACGGGTCGCGACCCCAGGTCCAGCCGCCGGCGCTGTCGGGAAAGCGCTGGTAAACGCGGTCGGGGAACTGGCGGCCGAACGCCACCTCGTCGATGGCCGTGACCTGGCCGGACGCCACCACGGCCAGGAACTCGCCGGTCGCCGACAACCGCAGAGACAGGTGCGTGGGCCCCTGGGTGGGCTGTCCGTCAGCCCAGAGCACCAGGTAGCCGCCGGGCGGGATGGTGAGCGACGCGTCGAGAGGGTAGAGCTCGACGAGATCGGGATCGTCGGTGATCCAGAGGCCGTCCAGAGACACCGTCGTTGTGCCCGTGTTCACCAGCTCGAACCAGTCGTCGTACTCGTCGTGGTCGTCGGCCAGCGTGCCCTCGTTGTCGGCCTGGAGTTCGTTGAGGCGCAGGTCGAACACGTCGGCGTGAACGGCCGCCGGCACCATGGCCAGCAGCGCAACGAGTGCGATCAGCAACGGCTTCGACATGGAATCTCCGATGAACAGGACCGCGGCACCGCTCCCCGGCGGCACCGCCCCTCTATTTTACCACATTCGTGACGTTGTTTGAATCCTGGTGAAGGATGGCGGCACACGATACCATGGCCGCGATCAGCTCCAGGCCACCCCAGGAAGGACCTGCCATGACCGATTTCGCCGCCAGCCCCGACCACGCGACCATCCGCGCGCAGTTTCCTGCCCTCGCCGGCGACGTCGTCTTCCTGGAGAACGCCGGCGGTTCCCAGGTACCGGCCGTGGTGGCCGACGCCATCCATCGCTACCTCACCCGGACCTACGTGCAACTCGGCGCCGGCTACCCGCTCTCCCAGCAGTGCACCGCCACCGTCGACGCCGCCCACGCCTTCGCGCGCACCTTCGTGAATGCCGGCGACGGACAGGCGATCCTTGGCTCGTCCTCCACGGCGCTCCTCAACATCCTGTCCGACAGCTACGCGGCGGCCCTCGAACCGGATCGTCGTATCGTCCTCGCCGAGACGGGCCACGAGGCCAACCTGGGACCGTGGAAACGCCTGGAGAGCCGCGGCCACGAGATCGTGTGGTGGCGCGTGGACCCGGCGACCGGAACCTGCTCGCTGGCCGATCTCGAAGCATTGCTCGACGACCGCACCGCGCTCGTGGCCCTGCCCCACGTCTCGAACCTCCTGGGCGAGATCGTGGATCTTCCGGCCGTCGTCGCCGCCGCCCACGCCGTGGGCGCGCGCGTGGTGGCCGACGGCGTGGCCTACGCGCCCCACCGGGCCATCGACGTGCAGGCCTGGGACGTCGACTGGTACGTCTACTCCACCTACAAGGTCTACGGCCCCCACATGGCCGTGCTCTACGGCAAGCCCGACGCCGTGGCCGAACTCACCGGCCCCAACCACTTCTTCATTCCGGACGATGAGGTGCCCTACAAGTTCGAGCCCGGCGGCGCCAACCACGAGAGCTGCGCCGGACTGCTGGCGCTGGGCGAGTACCTGAAGTTCCTGGCGGGATCGCCCGCGGAATCGGCGTGCGACCGCGACACCGTCGAGCGGGCCTTCGCCCGCATGGCGGCGCTCGAAGAGCCGCTGATCGAACGCCTCCTCGAATACCTGAATGGACGATCCGACGTGCGCGTGGTCGGCCCCGCTGCGGGCGGCCCGGATCGGGTCGGCACCATCAGCTTCGTGCACCGGAGCAAGAGCTCGCGGGAGATCTCCGACGCCGTGGATCGCAGCGAGATCGCCATCCGCTACGGCCACATGTACGCCTGGCACCTCTGCAAGGCGCTGGGCCTTGACCTGGACGACGGTGTCGTGCGGGTCAGCTTCGTGCACTACAACACGGCAGCGGAGATCGACCGTCTGATTGCGGTGCTGGACGAGGTGCTTTGACGGACCGGTGAACTCAGCGGTACAGGCCCTTGACCGCGCTCCAACTCACGGCCTCGGTGCCCACCGTCGGCGCCAACACGATGGTGGTTCCCGAGCCCATCCAGTTGTCGCACATGACATGCTCGTAGTAGACCGAACCGTTCTGCGCCGGATCGAGGAGATTGCCCTCGAACGGCCACGGATACTCGCCCGGCTCCAGGATCGTGGTGCAGAATCCGTCGGCGTACCACTCGCCGATGTCCGTGTTGTCGTTGCCGTTGGCGTAGCTGTAGGCGAATTCGATGGGCTCGGTGATGACCGCGATGGCCTCGAACTCGAAGTGTCCGGAGCCATCGGCCTGCACGGCGGCCGGCATGATGAGTTCGTGGGCTATAGCGGCGCCGGACATGGCGAGAACGGTCGCGGCCAGTACGAGAACGATTTTTAATGAATGGTTCATGACGCGCTCCCCTGATTGGGCGATGGTGCGGCGCCTTGCACGCCGCACCATGATTCTATCGCAATGTCCCGCCGTGATGTGAACGACTTCCCAACGCGACGATCATTTGACGAGCGTCATCTTGTCGACAAGTGTCTTACCGCCGGACCGTGTCTCGTAGAAGTAGACGCCGGATGCCACCTGATTGCCGCCATTGCTGCGGCCGTCCCACGCGATGTCGTGCACGCCCGCCTCCAGCCGGCCGTCGACGAGGGTGCGCACCAGCTCGCCCCGGACGTTGAAGACCTTGAGCGAGACGTCGCCGGTTCTTGGCAGCGTCAGCTGGATGGTCGTGCTCGGATTGAACGGGTTGGGGAAGTTGCGCGCCGAGAGCGGAGCATCGGGTGTCACGCCGATGGGAAACATGTAGGAGTACATACCGAAGAAGTCGAGGATATCCTCGAGAATGATGGCGCGCGCCGGAATCGCGGCGTAGCCTGCCGGCGGCTGCCACCCCGACGCGTTGTGCAGGTACATGAAATCGTACGGCATCATGACGACCGAGGCGCCATCGCTCGTATTGTAATAGTACGACGCCGCCGCGTAGGGATAGACGCCGCTGTTGCCGTTCGGATCGGTGAAATCCGCGAGGCGCGTCGTGCCGGCTGAGACCTCGAGCGCATCGAAGGTATTGATGGCCGGGCAACCGCCGTAAGCGATCCACTCGGAGACCCTCGCGATGACACCGTTGCCCGGAATGGCCTTCACTTTCGGCGCCGTCTGGTTGCCGATGAAATGCATGACCGACTTGTCCAGGTAGTTCACGTTGAAGTACGAATTCACGAACGCGGAGCCCTGGGCCCCTGCGTCGAGCAGGCCGGTCACCAGGTTGTCGCCGGTCATGAACGCGTGCTTGCCACCCTGGCCGAACCAGTTGGTCACGACCTGGATATCGTCGGACGGATCGTTCATGAAATCGCCGTTGGACAGCAGGTTCACGCTCAGGGACGCCGAGGTGTACAGCAGGACATCGTATCCCGACAGCTGTGCGCTGGTGGCGCGGCCGCCCAGCCCGTTTCCGACTCCCGACGACGGTCCGTTGGTGGCGTAGAGGTCGTAGCTTTCCCCCTGGACGAGGCCCAGATTGGAGAGGGCGTAGATCCACTCGTTGTAGCCCCCGCGGTCGATGGAATCCTGCCAGAACAGGATGCTCGGCTGGTCGCCCGGAATGTCGGCGACCATCGTCGGCAGCGCCCGCACCTCGAAGTCGCGGTGATAGCGCAGCGCGTTGTAGATGGGGCCGCCGCGCCAGACGAAACCAGTGGTGTCGGCCGGGATCAACGATACACCAACGTCGCCAGCGACATTGTCCCGGGCCTCGACGTAGTAGCGCAGCACGTCGCCAGGAAAGAAGAAATCGTCATCGGGCAGGTCGAAGTGGTAGCGGTTGGCGACGAGTCCGCCGCCCCCATCGTGATAGGTGGAATCGCCGTAGACCCAGCCGGTGACCACCTCGCCGTCCTGGCTGAAGTTGCCCGGCAGCACTCGCACGCCGTCGAACAGGGGATTGGCCAGCATGCGCACGTGGAGCTTGGGCATGTCGTCCAGCACCGAGCCGGCCCGAACCGGAACGATATCGAACCAGATGGAGTCGCCTGGGCAGTTGCACAGGTCTCCGACCAGGGCGGTGTTCTGCGCCGCGTCCAGACGTACGGCGTTATTGGCCAGGTTGCCGTAGTCGAGGTCGCCGATGGCCGGGAAGCCGTCGTTGAACAGGTCGATGCTGCGCGCGGACATGGCCGGCCCGGCGTACGGAAACGCCCGCACGGACACGTTGTCGAAGTAGGGCGCTGGCGTGCCGTCGGTGCCGCTCCAGCCCCAGACGTATCCCAGTTCGACGACCCGCAACCCCACCTGGACGTGGGTGCGGCCCGGCTGGAGCAGGTCGGTGATGATCTCGTCGTGGCGGATGTATCCCGGTGGGCCGTAGTGCACGAAGTTGCGGTTGCCCCACGGCTGGTTGGTCAGGTCGTCCGGATCACCGGAATTCGTCGAGCGCACCTCCCACTGGTAGAAGATGCCCGGCCACACGCTGAATGCCCCGAGTTCCTCGTGGCGGTAGGCGTCAAAGGAGAAGATTGCCGCGTCCATGCCGTCGGGCCAATCCAGGACCGGGCTGCCGATGATGTTGTTGATGTGGAAGAAGGGCCCCATGAGCCCGCCCGTGTTGTTGACGATGAAACCGCCGGGACCGTAACACCAGGTAATGCACGGCGTACCGCCGGTGAGGGGCACGACCAGGCCATCGTCGACGAATGCCACCTGCCACGTATAGTTGCTGCGGCAGGGATCGACGTCCTGGAGCACCCGGTAGAGTGCGGCGTAGTCCCCCACGCCCGGATCCGGG
>PIVY01000441.1 GCA_003353795.1 bacterium | reverse complement strand
ACCAGCGGCGGCACGATCGGCGCGGCCCGCCGGGCATGACAAGAAGCTCTGCAAGCTCTCCTCCCCTTGGGCGAAGAAAAAGAGGGGCCTCCGGAGGGGGACCGGCCTGCCGGGGTCCGGGTTGTCGCGGCCCGGCCTGTGGCGGCCCGGCCTCGATCAGGTGGGAATCAACTGCGCGCACCGGAGTCCACTCCTCTCTCTATGGCGGAGATGATCGGCGATCTCCGGCACGCGCAATATCGAACAAGCCCCTGGAACCCGAACTGGAAGGGTTCAAGGCAGGTAACGGTCGCCGGCCGGCGGTCTGGGATACGAGCCCAGGGGCATTTCTTACTCATCGCCCGAGCCACCTGTCGAGACACGGAAACAGGTTCGGGAAGGCGTTGGTGCGGATCGTCAGAGTCCGCTCGACGTCTCGACGGCGGGTTTCGTTCTCCCGAGCCGACGCCGCCGACAGTCGCTCGCACACCGCTTGGTACTTGGACTTGCGAATACCTGTGGGTGCGTAGCGACCTTCAGCGACGGCCGTCGCCAGGTTGAGAAGCGCCGTCGGGCGGGGAACGTCCAGAACCTCGCCAGGATGGTTCCAGCCTTTCGCGTCGGTCAGGCGGCGAAGCTGCACCCACGAACGCATAGCGTTGCGGGCCATCGTGTCGAGGTCCGAGAGGGGGTCGCTCGCCAGTCGCACAAGCCGGATCACGGTACGCGCTTCACGCCGAGACGATGACGTGAACAGCACTTCGAGAAACGCCTCCACCGCTGCTCGGTCGGTGGGCATCACCGCGTCGATCACCGTGGCCAGCGGGTCGCAGACCCGCACCCACTCGGGTTCCGTCTCACGCACGGCATCGTGTCCAGGATCCATCCAAGGGCCTCCTCAGGTCTGTAGTCCACGGGTGAAGGATTGCGAATCCGAAGCGTTCCCGTAGGGCGTCAGCCGCTCGAGCAGCTCAAGCTACTCCACCCTGTCGAGGATCTCGGCGTGTCGCTCGTCGGGTTCCGAGCCGTCGTTCGCGCAGCCCGGGTTAAGCGGATGAAGGAGCTTG
>PIVY01000264.1 GCA_003353795.1 bacterium | reverse complement strand
GAGGCCGAGTTCGTCGGCGATGGCCTCCACGCCCTCGGGAGTCATCTCCTGCAGCAGGAGGATGTCGGGACGGTCGAGCCCGGCTGTGCGGAGGTCCACGATGGCCTGGTCCACGTGCTCGGCGAACTGGATGTTGTAACTGACCACGAGCAGGCTCTCGGGGACGGCGACGGCCGGTGCGGCCTCGCCCGGTTGCAGCACCACGTGCTGTGGCCCCGGACGAAACTCGCGGTCGATGCTGCAGGCGGTGATGAGGCCGAGCAACACGGCGATCGATGTGATGCAAAACTGGAATTTCATGGCGGCATCAAGGTACCCTGCCGGACCGACGGCGACCAGCGCTAGTCACGACCGTACGCGGCCACGATACGCTGTCGATCCGGCTCGTGGCGCACCTTGCTGATCACGATCTCACGTTCGTCGAGACCGGCCGTGGTGAACGCCGACAGTTCTTCGGGCCGCAGACGCCACGGAGGTCCTTCGGGGGCTGCTCCCTCGGCGCGAAGGTCGGCGATCACAAGCAGGGTGCCCGCCGTCGCCACGAGATCGGCGATGGCCGCCATGCCGCGCGTCTGCCAGTCCGGCGGCAGCGACTGCACGGTGCGGTGTTCCACCACCAGGTCGAATGCACCTGACCAGGCCGCGGGCATGTCGAACAGTTCACTCACCTGCCAGTCGATGACCAGGTCCGGATACCGCTGCCGGCAGAGCGCGATGGCGCTCTCGGCCACGTCGAAGGCCGTGACCGCGAAGCCTCGCCGCGCCAGCTCCGCCGCATCGTCGCCCAGACCGCAGCCCACCACGAGCGCGGTGGCGCCGTCGCCGCGGGGGTGGCGGCGGTCGAGCCACTTCACCAGCAGAGGCGCGGCTACCAGCTTGGCCCACGGCACGCCCTTGCCGCTGGAGTCGGTGTCGGCATAGATGTCCTCGAACCAGTTCTCGGGGGCGTCGGGTTTCATGATCCAGCTTCCTTGGCAACGAAGGCCATCGAGGTTAGGCTCTGACGCGGTCCCGGTCACGAAAACGAGCCGGCGGCCGGATCGCCACCCCGGGGAGATCGACGGTGAAGGAAAAACGCAAGCACACCGGCGGCTACTACTCGACCGCCGAGGAGACCGCGCACGCCGTGACGCACGGCGTGGGGTGTCTGGCCGCCGTGGTCGGTCTCGTGGTCCTGGTGATGCAGGCGTCCGGTCGCGGTGAGGTGTGGGATGTGGTGGGCGCCGCCATCTTCGGCGCCACGCTGGTGCTGCTCTACCTCGCGTCGACCCTCTATCATGCTGCGACCGATCCGCGCGCCAAGGGCGTGCTCAAGCGGATCGACCACGGCGCCATCTACCTGCTCATCGCCGGCACCTACACGCCCATCTGCCTCGGTCCCTTGCGTGGGCCGTGGGGCTGGTCGCTGTTCGGCGTGGCCTGGGGTCTGGGCATCGCCGGCGCCGTGATCGACGTGACCACCAACCGCCGTTTCAAGTGGCTCTCCATCACGATCTACCTGCTGATGGGCTGGATGGTGGTGACGGCGCTGCGGCCCATGCTGGCCAATCTCGACCGCGAGACGCTCCTGTGGATCGCCGGCGGCGGCTTCTTCTACACCGGCGGCGTGGTCTTCTATCTATGGAAGCGGCTGCCCTGGCACCACGCCATCTGGCACGTGTTCGTGCTGTTCGGCAGCGCCTGTCACTGGGTGGCCATCCAGCGGGCGCTGGCGAACTAGCGGTGGAAACGATCAAGGGCCGCGCCTGAACTGGCGCGGCCCTTCGCATACGGACTCCAAGTGGGAAAGGACGCTCGTACGCGGTTCGTTATCTCGGATCGGCGGTCATTTCGATCTCTGACTAGAAGACGACTCTCGACTCCCTCAATCACACTGGACACTTGTTTTTGGCGACCGGGAGGGTGACCATCGGTGTCTCGTCGCGGAACCATCAGCCCGGGAGCGCACCATGACTTCACTCGTACCCGCCGATCAGGACTGGCTGATCTGGGCGATTCTGCTGGGCGCCGCCGCCTTTGGGATCTGGTCCGAGCGGACGGGGTGGGGCGCGCGCCTCTCCGGTTGTCTGATCACCATGGGAGTGACGTTCGTCCTGTCGAACCTGCGGATTCTTCCCGCGACGGGCGCCGGACCCTACGACGTGACGTGGTCTTACCTCGTGCCCCTGGCCATACCCTTGCTGCTGCTGCGTGCGGACCTGCGCCGGATCTTGCGTGAGGCGGGGCCCACGTTGGTGGCGTTCGCCATCGGTGGGGTCGGCACGGTCGCGGGCACGATCCTCGCTTTCCGGCTGATTCCGCTGGGCCCGGAGGGGTGGAAGCTGGCGGCCATCTTCTCGGCCACCTACGTGGGTGGATCCATGAACTACGCCGCCGCCGCAGAGGCGGTTGGATTGCGGGCAGGCGACTTGCTGACCGCCGGCGTGGCGGCCGACAATCTGGTGATGGCCCTCTACTTCCTGGTGCTCTTCGCCCTGCCGGGTTGGGGATGGTTGCGTGCAAAATTTCCCGAGCGTCGCGAGGCTCCGTCGGCAAGTGATGACGCCACGCACGACCAGTCGGGCGATGGGCGACTGCCGAGCCTCCTGGGAGCCACCACGGCCCTGGCGATCGCGGCCGGACTCTGCGCCTTGGGCTTCCTGGCGGCTGATGCCCTCGGCTGGCGGGGCGGCGGCGTCCTGGTGCTCACGGCGACGACCGTGGTGCTGGCCACGGCCATGCCCGGTAAGCTGGCGGCGCTGCGGGGTGCCGAGACCCTGGGTATGTTCCTCATGCAGATCTTCTTCGCAGTGATCGGTGCGAGCGCCAACGTGCTGGTGGTCTTGCGGGTGGGGCCGGTGCTGTTCTTGTTCGCTGCGGTGATCCTCACGGTCCACCTTTGCGTGCTGCTGGTCGGCGGTCGCCTGTTCCGCCTCGACCTGCGCGAGATCGTGATCGCCAGCAACGCCAACATGGGGGGCCCGACCACGGCCGCCGCCATGGCTGCGGCGCGCCGCTGGCGGTCGCTGGTGCTGCCGGCCATCCTCTGCGGCACGCTTGGTTACGCGGTGGCGACGTTCGTGGGCGTGGGGCTGGGCCACTGGCTGAAAGGCTGATTCATGAAACCGTCGGATGCCGAGCGAGTCCGCGAGATGTACGACGACACGGCGGAATCTTACGCGGAGATGATGGACTCCGAGATCGACCTGCCCATGTACGCCGATATCCTGGGGCGCCTGCAGTCCCGTATCGCCGGCCGGCCCGGGCTCGTGGTCGACACGTCCTGCGGCTCAGGACACATGCTCGCCATGTTTCGTGAACGCTACGATCCGCAACGACCGTTGCTGGGAGTCGACCTGTCGCCGCAGATGGTGTCCATCGCGAGCGAGCGACTGGGCGCCGCGGCCGAGATCGTCGTCGGCGATATGCGTGCTCTCGCTACCATCGGATCAGCGACTGCGATTGCGGCACTCAACTTCTTCGCCATCCACCATGTCGACGCCGCGGATGCGGAGGTCGCACTGGGTGAGTGGCATCGAATTCTGAGCCCCGGCGGCCAGCTCCTGATCGCGGCCTGGGAGGGATCCGGCGCCATCGACTACGGCGACGAATCCGACATCGTCGCCTTGCGGTATAGCGCTGCGAAACTGGAGGGCGCCGTCAGGTCTGCCGGTTTCTCCATCGATCGGTGCGCCGTGGAGCCGGTGGAAGGCTTCCCCATGGACGCCGTCTACGTCGAGGCCACGAAGGCCCAGCGGCCCGTCAGTTGATGAGCACCATGGGCCGGCTGCGCCACTGCCAGCCGTCGGTCAGCCGCGCCAGGTAGACTCCTGCCGACGCCACGCGCCCGAGATCGTCCCGTCCGTTCCACTGCACGGTGTGCCGACCGGCCGCGTAGTCGCCGTCCAGCAGCGTGCGCACCAGTCGTCCCTGCAGATCGAACACCCGCAGTTGCACGGTCCGGCGCGCTCCGAGGTTGAAGGCCAGCCCCGTGCTCGGGTTGAACGGATTGGGCCACGGGGCCTCGAGCTCGAAGGTGATTTCCGAGGGAAGTGGGGGCAGGTCGGGTCCTTCGATGGGATCCACGGCGAGGGTCGTGTGGGGGCTCGTGCGGATGCGGATTCCCGCCTCGCAGTTCTCGGTGCCGCCCAGGTCGATCCAGTTCGAGCCGGTGTAGCTGATCCAGGTGTGGCCCGCTCCACGGGCGCCCTGGCTGTCGATGGCCAGCGGGTAGCCTTAAGTCGGGTTCTGGAAGCTGACGGCCACGCAGTAGTCGTTGCCGTCGATCAGGTCCACGAACGTGGGCAGGGCCACCA
>PIVY01000440.1 GCA_003353795.1 bacterium | reverse complement strand
CGGCTCTGTGTGGCAGTCGATGCAGCGAAGCGCGCGCTCACCACCGGACGGCAGCTGCAGGTGATGGCAGGCCATGCAGTAGCGGTCCTCACCGTAGAGCGGGCGGCTGAAGGCCCGGCCATGCGCGGCGGGGTTGAGGTTGATCAGCTGCCGCGGGAGCCACGGCATCGCGCCACCTTGCCGCTCGGCGGCGAGGAACATCTCGAGGTGGTCGATCTCGAGGGTGATCTCGTAGTGGGACCGGCGGCGGTCGTCCACCACGGCATCCGAGATGGAGTGGCAGAACACACACGAGGTGTTGTCCCTGCTGCCGTAGCTCTCGGCTGAGCCACCGCCCGAGAAAAAGAGCCCGGGGGTGTGGCAGCCCGCGCACAGGACCTGGTTGTGCTCCCCGATCTCGTCGGAGAGCAGCTTCAGGTTCTTCTGCATGTGGGGTGTCTGGTAGGCGACGTTGTGGGACGAGGTGCGGAAGTCCTCGAGCACGTCCGCGTGGCAGCCGGCGTCGGTTCCGCAGCTGGCGGTGATGTCCAGCCACCGCTCGTCGATCGCGAACGGGATCGTGTCCCTCTCCTCCTCGGGGCGTTTCTCGTTCGGGATCGTGGAGAGGTGGACCACGACGGGCGTGCGTTCGGGAGTGGCCGCGAACGCCCGCCAGGCCGCGTTCACGACCCACGCACCCAGCCACAGCGAGCCGACCCCGAGCGCCGTCGCCAGCAGCAACGACCGAGCCCGCAGCCGAGAGGAGGTCGGCGCGACGAAGGAGAGCACCGTGACCACCGCGAGCAAAATGCCCACGAAGGCGTGAAGGTCGAACACGACCGCCGCCTTGCGCCCACCTCCGAGCAACAGCAGCACCAGCCCGGTCGCGCCCGCCAGGTACCACAGCAGCACCTGCGTGACCTCGAGCCAGGTGGACCGCGTCCGCGCCACCGCGCCAACCAGGGGAGCGGAACGCACCAGCAGGTAGAAGCCGAGCCCCAGCAGCAGGACGAACGTCGCACCCCCCAGGTCGTTGGTCAGCTGGACCGGGAAGTGCCGCTGGGCGAACGAGCGGA
>PIVY01000439.1 GCA_003353795.1 bacterium | reverse complement strand
GGACCAGGCCGTCGTCCGCAGCCTCTGCATCAGACCGCCAGACGAAGGCCCCGTCCTTCTTGGTGATAAGAACCAGGACACCGCGGGCCTCACTCGGCCGCATCACCATCGCGAACTCACCATCGCAGGCACGACCGTAGGCGCGGATCAGCCTGGGCTGATCCTCGATGGGGCCGACGAACGACAGTCGGAATCGCTTCGGTTTGGACGTGTGGGCCATCACCCCGCTCTCTTCATCAGGATCGGCACCGCCACAGCGGCGGCGGCCAGGGTCAGCCCACCGAGCAGCCAGACGCCCATGCTCCGGGCCTCGTCCATCGGGTTCGGCTGCGACGGGATCGACGACGGAGGCAGCGTTCTGCCACTGCGACTCGCCTCGATGCGCGCCCCGAGCTCCTTCTCGAGCAGGCCGGTGTGTTCGCGCAGGTTCACCGCGTACTGGTAGGCGGCGACTGCCCAGGCGATGCCGGCCACGCTGATCAGAACGCCTGCGACCACCACTCCGCCCACCACAAGCGGCGCCACACCCACGGTGTCTGCCGGTTTGGCGTCGGCGTAGACACCGGCAGCCAGGGTCGCGTACCGGGACTCAAGCTCCTGAGCTTTCGCCTGCAGCTCGGGGTCGTCGACCGTGGCCAGGTGCGCCTTGATGCGGTCCAGACTCGCGCGACTCTCGGTGAGGAGGCTCACGAACGCCACGACCTTGTCGCGGAAGGCGCTGGGGTTCGTGCGGATCGCCGCGTCGTAGGTGGCCTTTGCGCGCTCGTGCAGGCTCGTCCAGGTCGACGACCAGCTGCTCTTGATGTCGGTCCAGCTCATGCTCATCCCCGGTGCTTGCATCCGCAGCCGTGTCCAGAGACGGCGGTCTGGTAGTCCTCGGGCGCCGCCCAAGGCGGCGTGGCGGTTGGGCCGGTGAGCTGACGAGGACGAGGAGCAGGAGGCGGCTCGTAGACCACCTCGGACTCGGCGTGCCGCTTCTCCTTCATCCGGCGCTTCAGGGCGCGGGTCGCGGCGAGCATCAGCAAGGGCGCGAGCAGCGGCAGGACGCCGATCTG
>PIVY01000438.1 GCA_003353795.1 bacterium | reverse complement strand
CCTGGATTTCTCGGGAGACCATGCCGGCCATATCCGACGCGGCCACGGCGGTGACAACGTCATCCTGGCCAAGGATCGCTTCACGCCCACCGACGCCATCACCATGCAGAGCGTCGACGGCATCTGCAGTCTGAGTCCCGCGGCGATCCACGTGCTGACCACCGCCCAGACAACCGGCATCCCGTCCCTGCTGGATCTCGAGAAGAGCGGCGTCTGCATCGGCGAGGACGGCCACAGCCTCATCAATCGGGAGGGCGAGCGGCTGGCCGAGGGCGACTGGGTCACCATCTCGAGTCGCAAAAAGACCCTCTTCCGTGGCAAGGCCCGCTTCACCGTGGCCCGACTCCTGCGCTTCCTCGATGGTGAAGAGCTGAATCTGAAGCCCGAGGAAAAGGCCCACTTCGAATCCCTCGCCTGCGACTACCAGGAGTTCCGACAGCTCCAGGACAGTGTCCCGGCCGCCGAGTACGACAGCCTGGCAGACCTCGGTCACTCGCTGCGCAGCGGCAAGCTTCGCGCCGACGAGGACACGGCCGCCGACTTCATCAACCAGTGCTTCTCCGTCAATGGGGACCGCCTGGTGAAGCGGCTGTTCGACACCGCCCTGGGCATGCATCTCATCAACCAGTCCGCCTTCCGCCTGCTCTCCCTCGAGAACAAGGTGCTCTTCCTGGCGGCGACCATCAAACAGGCTCGTCGACTGGGCAAAACCGGCTATCAGGCGGGCGCCTTCGTGATCGGCAGCCTGGTCGATCCGACCTTCCCCGTGGCGTTCTGGCAGCAGTTCACCCCGGAAGAGATCGCTTTCCTGCTCAACGAGTGGGTCCTCCATCAGAAGTATCGGGACGTCCTGGCTGAGGTCGGTGAGCGTCGAATAAGCCGGGCCAAGAATCTCATTCTCACCAAAGGGCTGAGCACGCTTCGGCTACACACCGGCCTGGTGAAGGACTTCATGCCGCTCAAGTTGAGCTCCATCGATATGGCCACCCTGCCCGCAGCCTTGTCCGACGATGCCGATCCACAGGCTGCCGAGATGATCGAATTGCTCGGTCGGCCC
>PIVY01000437.1 GCA_003353795.1 bacterium | reverse complement strand
GAAGTGTCTAAGCCCTCGTCGCCGCAACGAAATCGCTCGAGCACCGAGGAGGGAGTGCGGCGTCATGATGGGGAACTTTCCAATTCGGGCTTTGCTCGAGCTTCTGCGCAACGGAGAAGGGGTGGCGGCCGACGTGTCATTGATTATACGCTGACGATGAATGCAATGAACAGCGCTTTTACGACGGTGGACGCGTGTCGAGCGTCGCCAAGGCCGCATCCGCCCGCCTGCGAAGTCGATCCACTTCGGCAGGGAATTGCCGCATTTGCAGCATCCGTTGCGCTTTCAGGATGCGCGTGTAGAAGTGAGGGCTGCGCCTCTTCGCGAGACCCTGGACCTGAGCGAAAACAGGCCGGCGAAGATCAAGGGCGGTACGACCAGTAGGCCCGGTCCTGGCACAGGTGGGTACTTCGAGAACGTCGCCGAGATGTCCCAGCTCGACAGGTCCGACCCGGCGGCCGCGAAGGAGATCTGGTCACCCTCGACGTCCACGCCCACGATGGCACTGAGAGTACCCGGCGCGAGGTCTGCCATCTTCTCCACATCGGACCAGCGGTCGTTGTCGGTGTCGACCACGATGGCACGGCCGTCCTGCAAATAGCCGCCTGCGACCTGGGCTCCGCGGTGATCGATCGCGAGCAGCTCGCCGAGCAGCGGGACGCCAAATTCCTCGACGAAGTGCACCTCGTAGAGGCCGTCGACCCGCACCCAGTACGCCGCGTAGCCATCCTGTGCGCCGACGGCGATGTCGCCTTCCGCGTCCCAGACGATGCCCTGCACGAGATCCTGGAAGATCAGGGTGTCCGCCTGGTCGAAGACGGTCCCGACCATGGACCCCAAGCCACCCAGGTTGGATTCTCCGCCAAAGCGTGTGTTGTCCGAGCCGATCGAGGTGAGGCGTGCGTCGACGCCGACAGCGATATGCCTGGACGTGCCGCCCGAGGTCGAGACCAGGGGTAGCGTGCCGCCCTCATCGCCGACGGCCGTGCCGTCCTTGTTGATGGCGTTGAGAAATACGTCGGGGTTCAGTCCTGGCGCCGGGCCGATCACCTGCACCGGG
>PIVY01000102.1 GCA_003353795.1 bacterium | reverse complement strand
GGCTTGCCGCATTACGTGGACTTCAACGACCTGGTCTCCGCCGGACTCCTCGGGCTGATCCAGGCCATAGACAATTTCGACTACGAGCGTGGGATCAAGTTCGAGACCTATGCCATCCCGCGGATACGCGGTGCCATTCTCGACGAGCTCCGTAGCCAGGACTGGTTCCCCCGCTCGCTGCGCCGTAAGGCGAAACAGCTGGAGGAGACCTACTCGACCCTGGAGGGGCGGCTCGGCCGACCGGCGACGGACCGCGAGGTGGCCGAAGCGCTCCAGATCAACATGTCGGATCTCGACGGCATCCTGGGCGAGGTGGCCGTGGCCACCATCATGTCCCTGGACGCCGATGCCTCGTCCGACGAGAGCGATCAGTCCACCAGCCTGGGCGAGTACCTGGCCGATCCCCGCGCCGAGGACATGGAGAAGACCATCGCCGCCCAGGAAATGCGCGAGCTCATCTCGCAGCGCATGGCCGAGTTGCCCGAGAAGGAACAGCTGGTGCTGGTGCTCTACTACTACGAGGAACTCACGCTCAAGGAGATCGGCGAGATCCTCGACGTCACCGAGAGCCGGGTGTGCCAGATCCACACCAAGGCCATCATGCGTCTCAAGGGCAAGATCCAGCGGCACGAGGGCAAGCAGTCCATCGGTCGACTCACCGACGAGATCAAGCGGCGGCGGACGACTCCCGAACCGGTTTCCACGGAGGCGAGTGCGGCCACCCTCGAGACCGTGGACGTCACCGCGTGCATCATGGTGGCGCCACTGGCTGCGGCCCTGATCTCCGCGGTGCTCGGCTTGCCGGGGGTCTAGAAAGGGACGGACGCCATGGCCGGCGATGGGGTGTCGCTTCAGACCAACATCACCCAGCTGGGCAACCTGGCCAAGAGCCAGTCCAAGGCCCAGCAAGCGGGCGCGGTGAATCCGGACCAGGCCAATCAACTCGACAAGGAAGACGTCAAGCCGCTGGAGAAGGTGCGCGAGGCGGAGAAGGCGGAGAAGAAGAAGGTCGACGAGAAAGAAGAACGCGCCCGCAAGCGACGACGCCGTGGCAAAGACGATGAACACGGCGCTGACGAGGACGACGAAGAGCGGGATCCGGACGAGAACCCGGCCCGGGAACCGGGGCTCGGCGGACTGGTGGACACCAAAGCTTGACGCCCGAGGAGCAGTTCATGGACTTCAGCAGCATCAGCGAACTCGCCCGGTCGCAGGGCCCCGTCTTCTGGGTGGCCACCGTGGCCATCGCCCTGGGCGCCACGCTCCTCGTGGTGGCGCTGGTCCAGCTGTTGCGGCGGGTGCTCGCCGCGAAACGAGATGTCCGGATCGTGATGCCGGACCCCGTGGTACAGGTCGTCGACAACGAGCCCGATACCTACAAACCCACCCTTCCGGTGACGACGCCCGCGCCGCGAGCAGCGGCTCCAGCACCGGCATACGAGGAATCCGGAGACTATTCTCTGGCTCTCATGCTGCGCCGGCTCCAGTCGGCCGGCGACCGTCTCGAGGAGATCGCCGGCGATCTGAAGGTGCAAAATCCCCTCGCCGACGATTCCGGCCTCAAGGAGGACCTCCAGGACGTCGAATATGTCTTCAGGGCCAGCGGACCGTAGGGGTCCGCCGGCGAGGTTTCCCAGCGGCCTGGAGTAGGGCATGGCGGACATCGAGGCGACGTCGCCAACGGCGACCGAAGATCCCCAGCTCAAGAGCCTGATCATGACGATCCGGGACCTTCCGGCGATGCCGCACGTCGCCAGCAAGGTCCTCGAACTCTCGTCGGATCCGGACACGTCCGCATCGCGGCTGCAGCAGGTCATTTCCGACGACCAGGCCATGACCGCCCGCATCCTCAAGATCGCCAACTCGGCCATGTACGCCTGCAGCCGGCGCATCAAGACGCTGTCCGAGGCCATCGTGATGCTGGGGTTCAACAGCATCCGGTCTCTGGTGGTGACCAGCGCCGCGCGCAATCTCTACGGTGGCAACTCGGCCCGCATGGGCCTGAAGGAACGGCTGCTCTGGGAACACAGCATCGGCTGCGCGTTCGCCTGCCGGTTGCTCGTGTCGACCAAGCACCCCGCCCTCACCGAGGAAGCCTTCCTCGCCGGTCTCATGCACGACATCGGCAAGCTCGTTCTGAACCTCCAGCTGCCCGAGCAGTTCGAGGAGATCGTCCAGATCGTCTACAACGAGAACCGCGAGTTCCACGAGACCGAGACCGAGATCCTCGGCTTCGACCACGCGCGCGTGGGGGCCATGCTGGTCAACAAGTGGAAACTGTCGCCGTTGCTCGAGGAAGTCATCGGCATGCACCACCAGAGTGAAAGCATGACTCCTGATCGACCGCTCCTGCTCTACCTCGACCTCGCCAATCGCATGTGTCAGAAGTACGGAATCGGCTTCCAGGAACAACCCGACCTCGACCTCTGCGCCACGCCCGGCGGCCAGGCCTTCGGACTCACCGAGGACGACTTCGCCGAGATCGCCCGCAAGTTGCAGCAGACACTCGAGGTGGAGATGGAAGTCTTCATCTAGGAGGGATCGGCATGTGCGCTGACGCGAACGAAACGACCCTGGACCAGCTTCGCGAATCGGTCGGAGATCTGCCCACCATTCCGGAGACCCTGACCCGGATCCTGAAGCTGCTCGAGGACCCCAACAGCGGTGCCCGCGATCTGGCCGAGGTCATCCGCGGCGATGCGCCTCTGGCCAGCAAGATCCTACGTCTCGCCAACTCGCCACTCTATCAGAAGAACCGCACCATCAACACGGTGCAGGAATGCGTGGCGGTGCTCGGCTATCGCACCGTGCGCCAGGTCGCGCTGTGCGTGGCCGTGGTCTCGAGTCTCGGAAACGAGTGCGAGAAGCGCGGCGCCACGGTGAACTACAAGGATCTCTGGCGGCATTGCGTGGCCGCCGGCGCCGTGGCTCAGGTGCTGGCGCGGCAGATCGATCACGACGAGCCCGAGGCGGTCTTCACCTGCGGCCTGCTTCACGACCTCGGCAAGTTCGTGCTCACGCTCCGCTTCCCCCGCGAGTACTCCGATCTGGTCGCCGAGCGCTGTCGCTGCGGCCGGCCCCTCGTGGATCTCGAGCGGGAGCACCTGGGATACGACCATGCCCAGGCCGGTGCCGCACTGGCCGACGCCTGGAACTTTCCACCGCCTCTGGTGGCAGCCATCGGCGGTCACCACGACGACGAGCCCAGCGAACGGGACGTCGCCCTGGTGACCCTAGCCGACTACCTGGCCAACCTGCTCGATCCGTCCGCCAGCGACCTCGGATTCGATGCCATGGTCCTGGATGCCGAACGGCTCTACGCCGCCGCCGGACTGGAGCGGGAAGAGGTGGAAGGTCGTCTCGACGATCTCCGCGACGCCATCTCCGCCGCGTCACCGCTGCGCAACCTCGAGTAAAAACACTGGCCCCTCCAGACGGTCGTTGTATGATCCCGTGGTTCGCGAGTGCGCACCCCGAGGAGAGTCCATGGCCGAGCGTGAGCTGATCCTGTTGAGCCGCCAGGCGCCGCTGTACGCGGCGTTGTCGCGCTGGGATCTCCCGTCCACGGAGACCTACGTGTTCGAGGACGCGGCAGCGGCGGTCTCACGCGCTGCGGCGGGCGGCACGGCCATCGTCGTCTTCGACACGCGCGGTTTTCCGGCGGCCCGTGCCGCACTGAACCGTTTGCTGTCCCTCGGTGGCGACACGGATCTTGTGGTGCTCGGTTCCCGCGAAGACCTCGGCGGGACGGACCTCGGCGACGGTTCCCGATCAGTGCGTTTCCTGCCTCCGGACGTCCCGGCCATCGAGTTGCAGTCGGTGGTGGAGCTGCTGCTGCGCATGCGACACGTTCGCCAGGAAGGCGGCATCGTCGGCCGGTCGTCCGCCGTGGGGCAGATGATCGCGCTCATTGCCCAGGCGGCACCTCTCGATGTGAGCGTCCTCATCATGGGCGAGAGCGGAACGGGCAAGGAACTCGTCGCCAGCGCCGTTCACCGCAATTCGCTGCGCCGGGACAAGCCGTTCCTGAGCCTCAATTGCGGCGCTCTCAGCGAGGGCGTCCTGGAGAGCGAACTCTTCGGGCACGTGCGTGGCGCCTTCACCGGCGCCGTGGCCGGTCACGACGGGGTCTTCAAGCGAGCCAACGGCGGCACGCTCTTCCTCGACGAGGTGGGGGAGATGCCCCTCGCCATGCAGACCCGTTTCCTGAGGGCCCTGGAGACCGGCGAATTCACTCCGGTGGGCGGCAAGGGCATTCTGCGCAGCGACATCCGCCTGGTCGCCGCAACCAACCGCGATCTCGCCCGTGACGTGGAGCGCGGACGGTTCCGCCCGGACCTCTACTATCGCCTGCGGGTCATCGTCATCGAGACTCCGCCCCTGCGGGAGCGGCAGGAAGACGTGCTCGTGCTCGCGGACCATTTCCTGCAGGAGGAGAATCGGGAGCACCACCTCGCCGTGCGTGGATTCAGCCGGCACGCCAAGCAGATCCTGAGGCATCACGACTGGCCGGGAAACATCCGGGAGCTGCGAAACGTGGTGCGCGCCGCGGCAGTGATCAAACAGCGCGGACTCCTCGAGGTGGAGGATCTCCCCTCGGACCTGGGCCCCCGTGGGGGCGGCGAATCCCGGTACTTGCCCGTGCTGGTCGATCCGGTACCCGGCGACCGCCTGGATCCCGGAGTCCTGGCCTCGACCTTGCTCGAGTTGCGGCAGGACATCAAGGAGATCAAGGCGCGAGTCATGGAACTCACGGCCGGCGGGGGCGTTGCAGACGATCTCGCCGTGGGCGCCATTCCGGCCGAAGGACGGGTGATCGAGACCCTTCTGCACGAACAGGGGCTGGAACGGCCTGCCGGTGGTGGCGATCTGCAGAGTGCCGAGAAGGCCCTCATCGCCGCAGCGTTGGAGAATTCGGGGGGCAACCGTCGCCGGGCGGCCGCCAAACTCGGCATCAGTGAGCGGACCCTGTATCGGAAGCTCAAGCACTATGATCTCGGCTGATCAGAGAGTCGGATGCCCGTCTGCGCGACCGGTACTGGGTGCCGCCACGGACCCAGCCGATGTCGACGATCTTGGCGACCGCGAGGTCGTGTTGTATAATCATGGAGGCGATTCACTCTTGTCACACCGCACCATACCCCTGGTTAGTGAGGCAACCATGCTGGAGATCAAGGACTGGCGGAGACGCCGGGGCGCCGCAGTATGCGCCCTCGTGGCGCTTTGCTGTTTGATGGCTCTGCCGGCCTCGGCCGCGAAGTATGCGGGCGCGTTCATGGAGAACGGCGGCGGTGCCAGGGCGCTGGGTATGGGTGGCGCGTTCACGGCGATCTCCGACGATCCGTCGGCGACGTTCTGGAACCCGGCCGGCCTGACGCGGATCCGTTCGCGCGAGTTGCTGCTCATGCACTCCGAGCGCTTCGGCGATCTTGTGGACCGCGATTTCGTGTCCTTCGTGACACCGGTGGATTGGTCGTTGATCGGGGGCGACAACGGCGGTTTCGGACTGTCCATGATCCGACTGGGCATCGATGACATCCCGTTTACCGATCATCTCTTCGAACAACTCGACACCAACGGCGACGGCGAGGTTGACGACCTCGAACTCGTGGGTATTCATGACCCCGCGCTCCAGGATCAGATCCAGTTCAAGAGCGACCAGGAGTTCGCGCTGTTCGTCTCCTACGGTGAGCGGAAGGGCCGCTGGTCGTGGGGCGCAAACTTGAAGTTCGTGCGGCAGTCGGTGGGCAGCTACTCCAGCATGGGCATCGGCGCCGATCTCGCACTGCTGCGGCCGGACTGGCTGGGCAGCCTCGACTTCGGACTCAAGCTGCAGGACATCACCACCACTTATCTGAGCTGGAGCACCGGTCACAACGAGGTCATCTACCCGGCGGTGGTGCCCGGATTCGCCTACGATTGGCACCTGCCCGACGCCCGCATGGACATCATCCTGTCGACCAGCTTCGAGTGCCGCTTCGAGAATCGCGGCGAGGCCGATCAGTGGTCATCCGGTTCGTTCAGTTGCAACAGTCACTGGGGGCTGGAAGTGGGGTTCAGCGGCAAGGTGTTCGTGCGCGGCGGCTTCGACAGCGGTTTCGAAACCGACAAGGACCTGACCGCGGGCGTCGGCCTCTACCTGCACCCGCTGACCGTGGACTACGCCTACGCCGGCGACACGCTGGACATCGACGAGGTCACCCACCGCATCAGTCTGTCGGTGCGCTTCTAGTCGACGGTACATTTCTGATCGACCTGGCGGATGAATCGAACGGCCGCCCCCGTGGGGGCGGCCGTTTCTACGTGCGGAGGAATCAATCCCGTATCAGAACTGGGCGTCCGGATCAGGCCGGCGGCTTGTACGCCGCGATGGTCTGCCCGATCTGCAGCCGGTTGGGATCCTTGATGCCGTTGACCCGCTTGAGGTGCGAGATGGACACGCCTAGCCGCCGGGCAATGGCCCCGAGGGTATCGCCCTTGCGGACCTTGTACGTCACCCGCTCGTAACCCTGCGGCGGCACGTAGCGACCGGCGCGCGCGGCCCGCTTACGAGCCTCGTCGGAGAGGTCGCGCGGCATGGGAATGAGCAACTGATCGCCCGGGTGGATGAGGGTGCTGCGGCCGAGGGTGTTGGCCTCCTGCACCGCCCGCACCGACGTGCCCCAGCGGGCGGCGATGTGACCGAGCGTCTCGCCCCGCTGCACCTCGTGCTTGCGCCAGGTGAGGCGCTTGTCCGCAGGAATCCTGCGCAAGGCCTTGCCCGCGACGTCGGCCGTGCCCACCGGCACGCGGACGGGATACTGCTTCGCGCCGGGAGGGGTGGCCCGCCTCAGCAGGGACGGGTTCAACCGCGCCACGACCGCCTCGTCGGCCTCGGCGCACTTGGCCACCAGACCCAGATCGGTGGCGTCGTCCACCCGCACCTCGTCCCACTGCAGGGGATCCGGATCGCGGACCGTGAACTCGTACAGTTCCGGGTCGCTGCCGATGCGCGCGGCGGCGATGAACTTGGGCACGTACTCCACCGTCTGGCGGGGCAGCCGGTAGTCCCAGTAGTTGTCGTGACCGTTGAGACGCAGCTGCCGCCGCACCCGGCCTTCGCCCGAGTTGTAGGCGGCCAGCACCAGCGCCCAATCGCCGAACTCGTCGTAGAGGTCTCGCAGGTAGGCGGACGCTGCTCGTGTGGCCTTGACCAGATCCCGTCGTTCGTCCTCCCACCACGAGATGCGGAGGTCATACGCGCGGGCGGTGCCGGCCATGAACTGCCATGGGCCCACGGCGCTAGCGCTGGAGACCGCGCGGGTACTGAACCCACTCTCGATCATGGCCAGATAGACCAGATCCGTGGGCAGTCCTTCCTCGACCAGGATCGCGCTCAGCAGGGAATCCACCTCGGCCTTGCGGTCGAGCCACACCTGGTAATGCCGGCGGCCGCGGCCGGTGAAATATTCCACCCAGCGGTCGACCTTGGAGTGCTGGACCTTGAGCAGGTCGGCCTGCAGGGAGGGTAACTGGGTGCCGGTGGCCGGGACCAGGGAATCGGGAAAACCGAATCCTTGCAAACCCAGGTACGAAGCCGTCAGCACCGAGTCAGCGCTGGCGGCGTCGCCGGTATAGGCTTCCTGCTCGGCGAGAAGTCCGGCCAGCAGTGTGATCCTGCGCGCCAGACTGCGTCGATGCTGGAGGTAGAGGGTGTCGGCCTCGGCGATCTCCGGCCCGGTGGTCAGGTCCTGGAGGGTGAAGAGGAGGTCCTGGGCCCGGTCCGTTCGTCCCTCGGCGGCCGCCAGCATGGCCTCCTGGTAGAGGGTCTCCCAATCGGCGGGTGAGGACTCGCCGGCAGGAGCCTCCGGCCAGTCGGGAAGGGTATCCGGAACGGCCTCGATGTCGGCGATCACCGGAAGCGGAACAGAATCCGGTTCGGCCACGGCGGCAGCGGCGGTTTCTGGTGCGGGAACACTCGAACACGCAGCGAGTTGGATGAGTAGTCCCAGGGTCAGGCACAGCAGGCCCGACAGCATCCGGCGGCACCGATGGGGTGCGGATCGATCCGGCAAACGAGTCCTCCTTGACAGCGGGGCGATCGAGGTCCGAGTTTGGTTCAATACAGTAGCACCTGCAAAAGATGGACCGCAACGCGTCGCCCGCAAGAATGGCTTGAAGATAGACCTTATTATGTGTGATAATATATTTGCAAACGTCAACACCATGTTGACAATCTGCGGGTTTCATCGGATCGCCCAACCTGACTTGATTGCCGGGTAGAACGGCGATGGCGAGGACGACCAACATCCAGGAACTCCTGCAACAGATGCCCCTTGAACGGCTTGCGGCGGTCACCAGGCAGAAGCTCGACACTGCGCGCGGCCTCGATGACGAGGCCGAGTTGCGCTCGGCGCTTCGGGAGGCTGCTGGCGAGTTGCTGAGGGCCGGAGACCTGATCCGCGTGGCCGTGGAAGGCAATTCCGGCCTTCGCGGACCTCTTTTCCTGGTGCGAGGCACGAGCCAACTCCTGGATCTCGGCAGCCTCACTACCGGAAAACCCGTGGCGCCGACAATGGAGTCGCAGACGGCCCAACCCGAGCCGGAAGTATCCGTCGCGACCCCATCCAGCGAGGCGGCCGACCAGGTCGGCAGCCTGCTCGAGGCCATGGAGCGGGCCCAGGATCTGGCTGTCGGCGACCCTCGCGCCGGCGAGCCCACGGTTCTCGTGGATCGAATCCTCACGCTCCTGCAGAGCTACGTACCCGGGGTCGTGCTGTTCGCCCAGCTCAACGGCGACACGCACGAGGTCGAACTCGCCCGTAATCTGGTCCCGCCGACGGCGCCCGAGGCCATGCCGTTCTGGATGCGTCATCGCCGACCGGGCCAGTCCCTGTGGATCCCGGAACCGGCCGAGTTGCCGACGTCGGTCCGGCAACGGCTCGAGGGCGGACGCAACCGCGAACCCGTGAGCGCGGTGGTGCCGCTCTGGTCGCCGATCCAGGGTGCCGACGAGGTGGGGCTGCTCTACGTGCTGGCCGGTGGAGACTGGGCGAGCCCGGCGTTGTTGACGCTGGCCCACCGTCTGTCGTCCTTCGTCTCCCGGCGTTGGCGTTGCCAGCGAGACGTCAACCGGCGGGTTCTCACCGACAGCCTCACGGGGATCCACAACCGCGCGTTTTTCGACACCCAGTTTCCGCTGGAACTGGAGCGTGCGCGCCGCGGCAGCTTCCCGTTGACGCTGGTCATCGGCGATCTCGACCGATTCAAGTCCATCAACGATACCCACGGCCATCAGTGCGGCGACCTGGTACTCCGCGAGGTGGCACGCCAGGTGCAGAGCATGCTGCGGCGAATCGACTTCGTCTGTCGCATCGGCGGCGAGGAGTTCGCCTTCATCCTCCCGTTCACCTCGTCGGAGGAGACCCGCGAGGTGCTCGCCCGCATGATCGGTCGGCCGTTCCGGGTGGCCCTCCCGCCCGAACTGGGCGTGGGCGTGCTCGGCGTGACCATGTCCTACGGGGCCGTGACCTTCCCCGATGCCGGCGCGTCGGCCGGCGAGTTGCATCGCAAGGCCGACAGCATGCTCTACCAGGCCAAGGAGCTGGGCCGTAACCGATGCTGTCTGTGGTTTCCCGACGGTCGTCATCAGCAACTCCTGCCCGCGCCGCCGCCTGCGGCGGAGGCCTGACCTCTCTTGCCGCGATCCTGTCGGAGCACTGGCCCGTCGCCTGGGGCGTCCTGGCGCTCGCTGCGGTCCAGGCGGGCGCCGCTACGTCCGGCGATCTCTCGTGGCTCGAACCGGAATCGTGGGGCCGGCTGGCTGCCCTCGCAGCTCCAGGGCTCGTATTCCGGCGAGGTCCGGTGACCGTCGGGTTCCTGGCCCTGATCGCGGCCGCTTCCTTCAGCAGCGGCATGGGATTCAGTACCCGTCTCGATGCCGCCCCGGCGGCTTACGCGCCAACGCCGTCGGAGCCGTCGCAGTGGAACGCCGAGAACATGGCTGCGGTCCTGCGGATCCGGGCTCGGCCGCGAGTCTCGACCAGTGGTCGCTGGAGTGCGCCAGCCACCCTTCTGGGCGGCGCCATGCAAGACACCACCCTGTGGCGACCCACGGCGATCTACCTGCGCGGCACCGGCGCTCCGCCGCCGTCGGGAAGTTTACTGGCGGCCGAACTGGATCTGCGCTTCCCCGACCGCGCTTCGTTGCCCGACGGCTTCGACACGGCGAACTGGCTCGCCGGACGGGGCATCGGGCTCACTGGCCGGTTCCCGCGCGACCACGAGCCCGAGGTCCTGCCGCGCGGCGGCCTGTTGGCTGGTTTGGGTCGCTGGCGAGACGGTGTGCAACGGCGGCTCCGATCCGATCTGGGCCGCGGCCTCCCCGAGCGCGAGCGGTCCATCGCCGGGAGCGTGCTGCTGGGTGGCGGCTCGATGGGGGAGTTGCGTGACCCATTTGCCAGACTCGGGCTTGCCCACCTCTTCGCCCTCAGCGGATTGCACGTGGGAATCCTGGCCGGTCTCTGCCTGCTGGCCGCTAAACCGACCGGCGCCGGTCCGACCGTTCAATTGCTCGGGCTGGCCCCGTTGCTCATCGCCTACGTCTGCCTCGTGGATCTGCCCGGATCGGTGGTCCGTGCTGCGGGACTCGTACTCCTGACGCTCGTCGGCCCGGTGGCCGGCCGTCGCATCGACAGCCTCCGGATCCTGGGGCTGCTCCTCTGGGCCAATGTGATCTGGCAACCCGCAGCGCTCCTGGACACGGGCACGCGGCTGTCCTACCTGGCAGCCGGCGGCATCGTGGCCGGGCAGCGCACGATCGGGCCGTGGTTGCGCTCCGTGCGCGGGCGACGTCGTGCCGTGGCGACCGGGCTCGGCGTGACGGTCTCTGCCCAGATCGCGACCCTACCCGAGATCGCGGGGTCGTTCGGGTATCTACCGCTGGCGGGACCACTGGCCAACCTGCTCCTCGTCCCGATCTTCGGGCTGGCCGTGACGCTGCTGGCCGCGGGCCTGGTCACCGGTCTGGTCTGGCCCTGGGCTGGTGACGCCGTACTCGCCTGCGCGTGGATGGTAATCAGACCTCTGGAGGCGATCACCGCCGTGGCTGCCGAGGTCGGGATCGGTTGCGAGGTCGGACTCTCCTCCTGGGGGCCGGGGCGCCACGTGGCGTATGGTGCCTTGGTGGCGGTCTTGATCGCCGCCATCGGACTCCGTCGGCGGTGGTCGGGCGTCGCCGCCGGGGTGGCATACGCGGCGGTCCTGATCATTGCCGTCTGGCGGCTGCCCACCGGCGGCGACCTGAACGCCTGGCAGTTCGCCGTGGGACAGGGAGATGCCGCGCTCCTGGAATTTCCGGACGGATGGACCTGCATGGTGGACACCGGGAACGTCTGGCGATCTGGCACCGGCCCCCTGGAGCGCGACGTGATGCCGTTCCTGCGGCGCCGCGGCGTGCGCCGCCTGGATGCAGCCGTCCTGACCCATGGTCACGCCGATCACACCGGCGGGCGCGACGCCCTGGCCGAGGCCGTGGAGGTGGGGGCGTGGTATACGGCGGGCGATGCGCGCCCTGGTCCCGGCCGCCAGATCCGTCCCGTGGCCGGCGATACGCTCCACGCATCCGGCGGCTGGTCTCTGGTGTGCCTTCATCCCGAGGCCCACAGCCCCGATTACGAGAATGAGAACGACCATTCCGTGGTGCTGGGCCTGTGCCGGTCGGGATACCTGCTGGGGCTCTGGACCGGTGATCTGGAGCAGGACGGAGAGCGTGATCTCCTGCGGCGTTTGCCACCGATTCCGGCCGACGGCATCGACGTCCTGAAAGCCGGACACCACGGTAGCGCCACCTCCGCGTGCGCGCCGCTCCTGGAGCGGCTTCGTCCGCGTCTCGTGGTGATCAGTTGCGGCATCGCCAATCGCCACCGGCATCCGAGTCACGGACCCTATCTGGCTGCCGCCGAGACCCTTGCCACCCTGCGGACGGATCTCCAGGGCACGATCCACCTGCGCTGGGACGCGACCGGGGAGTTCGCCGCCAGGGCCATGCGACCGCCCGCGGCAGGTGCGCGCCGCCCCTCGCTTGACACCCCCAGAACCGCGCCCTAACATGCGCGCTCCCTCTCATCGTTCACCTCCAGCCACGAGGTCCGCCATGCCCGCCCTGCGCAGTACCGAGGAGCTTGGTCTCAAGCCCGATTACGCCGGCAAGGTCCGGGACATCTTCGATCTCGGCGATTCCCTGCTCATCGTCTCCAGTGACAGGATCTCGGCTTTCGACGTGATCATGGACGACGTGGTGCCCAACCGCGGCACGGTCCTCAACATCATGACCCTGGCCTGGCTCGACCATTTCGCCGATGTGCCCAACCATCTCATCACGGCCGATCCCCACGATTTTCCCGCGCCCTACCGGGAGCATGCCGAACGCCTCGGCGGTCGTAGCGTGCTGGTGAAGAAGGCGGACCGCTACGATGCCGAGTGCGTCGTGCGCGGCTACATCGCGGGCAGTGGCTGGAAGAGCTACCAGAATGACGGGACCATCTGCGGCCATGCCTTGCCCGATGGCCTGAAGCTGGCCGGACGCCTGCCCGAGCCCCTGTTCACCCCATCGACCAAGGCGTCCGAGGGGCACGACGAGAACATCGACTTCGCCACCATGTGCGGCATCGTGGGCGAGGACGCCGGTGCCAGGCTGCGCGACATCTCCATGCGGCTCTACCGGGAAGGGGCGGCCTACGCCGAGCCCCGCGGCATCATCCTGGCCGACACCAAGTTCGAGTTCGGTCTCGTGGACGGCGAGTTGACCCTGATCGACGAGTGCCTCACTCCGGACAGCAGCCGGTTCTGGCCCGCCGCCGAGCACCGTCCCGGCGAGGATCCGCCGTCCTTCGACAAGCAGATCCTGCGCAGCTGGCTCGAGACCCTCGACTGGGACCACGCGCCGCCGCCGCCGCGTCTGCCGGCGGAGATCATCGAACGCACCAGCCGGCGGTACCGCGAGGTCCTGGACATCCTGTTCCCGGCCCAGGCCGAAAAGTGGGGGTCCTACCTGTGAAGCGCCGAGCCCTGTTGAGCGTCACCGACAAGACCCGCCTCGAGGACATCGCGGCGTTGCTGTCGTCCTACGACTACGAGCTCGTCGCCTCGGGCGGCACCGCCAGCTACCTGCGCGAGCAAGGATTCCCCGTGATCGGCGTCAGCGAGGTGACCGGTTTCCCCGAGGTGTTTGGCGGCCGGGTCAAGACTCTGCATCCGTTGATTCACGGCGGCATCCTGGGCAAGGATCTGGAGGACTTCGAGACGCCCGAGGCGACCGGCCTGGGCCTCGAACCCATCGACGTGGTGGTGGTGAATCTCTACGCCTTCGAGTCGGCGCTGGCCAAGGGTCTACCGGAGCAGGACATGGTCGAGCAGATCGACATCGGCGGACCGGCCATGTTGCGGGCGGCGGCCAAGAATTATCATCGGGTCACCGTGCTCACGTCGCCGGACCAGTATGACGAGTTCCTGCACGAGAATCGCGCCAACAAGGGGCAGCCGACCCTGGATTTCCGGCGTCGTTGCGCTCTGGCCGCATTCCGCCGGGTGGCCGCGTACAACCAGGCCATCAGCGGCTGGCTGGGCGAACTCAGCGGCGACGGCGACGCGGACGCCGCCCCGCGCCGCACCGTGACGCTGCGTTACGGAGAGAACCCTCATCAGGACGCCGCGCTGGAAATCCCCGCGTCCGGCTCCGACGACCTCGCGACGGTGGGTCTCGCCCAGCACGGCGGCAAGGACCTCAGTTACAACAACCTGGTGGATCTGGTGGCGTCGGTGAAGCTGGTGCTGGACTTCGACGCCAGTTGCTGCGGCGTGATCAAGCACACCAACCCGTGCGGATTCGGTCTCGGCGAACCGGCCCAGGCGCTGGAACGCGCGTTGCTCTGCGATCCGGTGTCGGCCTTCGGCGGCATTTTCGCCTTCAACCGTGAGATCGACCTCGCGACCGCCGAGGCCCTGGCCGGCCGATTTCTGGAAGTCGTGATCGCGCCTTCGTATTCGGCCGACGGCTTGAAGCGGTTGCTCAAGAAGAAGAATCTGCGGGTGATGACCTGGGATCCGGCGGTCTTTCCGACGGCGACCCTCGGCCGGGGACGGTCGTGGGGTACGTTGCGTCTGTTCCAGGGAGAGGACGAGGGCTTTCCCGAAGTTGCCGACTGGAAAGTGGTGGCAGGCGACGAACCTGCCGACGATCTGCGCCGCGACCTCGAGATGGCCTGGAAGGTCTGCAAGCACGGCAAGAGCAACGCCATCGTGCTGGCCCGCAGCGGCGCCACCCTCGGCTGCGGGTTCGGGCAGATGAGCCGGGTCGACTCGGTGAAGCTGGCCGTACGCAAGGCCGGCGATCAGGATCTCGATCTCGACCAGTGCGTGGCGGCCAGCGACGGTTTCTTTCCCTTCCCCGACGGCGTGGAGGAGCTGGCCAGGGCCGGGGTGCGCGCCGTGGTGGCGCCCGGCGGATCGATTCGCGACGAGGAAGTCGCCGCAGCGGCGCGCGATCGGGGCATCACACTGATCCTGACCTCACGACGCCACTTCAACCACTGATCCAGGAGAACGGCATGTCGGCTCCCGGCCACGACCACCCCAAGATCGTCGTCCTGGATTTCGGATCGCAGGTCAGCCAGCTCATCGCGCGGCGCCTGCGAGAGGTCCAGGTCTTCAGCGAGATGCGCCCGTACACGGCCTGGCGCGAGGTGGTGGACGACCCCCTGGTCAAGGGGATCGTGCTCTCGGGCGGACCGTCCAGCGTCATGGAGTCGGGCTCGCCGCAGGTGGGCGCGGAGATCTGGACGGCCGGCAAGCCGATCCTCGGCATCTGCTACGGCATGCAGCTCATGTGTCACGACCTGGGTGGGTCCATGGCCCCGTCGGCCAACCGGGAATACGGCCACGCCGAGATCGACATCCTCGACCACGACACCATCTTCGCCGGTCAACCCGAGCGGCAGCCGGTCTGGATGAGCCACGGTGACCGGGTCGACGCCTTGCCGCCCGGCTTCACCGTCCTGGCGCGCACCGAGCACATTCCGTTCGCCGCGGCCGCCGATCCATCGCGGCGATTTTACGGCGTGCAGTTCCATCCCGAGGTGGCGCACACCGCCCACGGCCTGGAGATGATCGAGTCCTTCGCGCGGCAGGTCTGCAACGTGGAGGACCGCTGGACCGCCGCCGCCTTCGTGGAGGAGGCCGTCACGGCGATCCGCGACCAGGTGGGCGATCAGCGGGTGCTCTGCGCCGTCTCCGGCGGGGTCGACAGCACGGTCATGGCCACCCTGGTGGACCGCGCCATCGGCGACCGCCTGCACTCGGTCTACGTGGACAACGGCGTCATGCGCGAGGGCGAGAGCGAGCAGGTTGAGCGCGACCTCAACTCGTTCCTCCAGCACCCCATCCAGCGCGTCGATGCCGGCGACGTGTTCCTCACGCGACTGGCCGGCGTCGAGGAGCCCGAGAAGAAGCGCAAGATCATCGGCAACTCATTCATCGAGGTCTTCACCGAGGCCACCCGCGACCAGGGCCCCTTCGGCTTCCTGGCCCAGGGCACCCTCTATCCCGACCGCATCGAGAGCGTGTCGATCCACGGCCCGAGCAGCGTCATCAAGACTCATCACAACGTGGGCGGCCTGCCCGCCGAACTGGGCTTCGAACTGGTGGAGCCCTTGCGCGACCTGTTCAAGGACGAGGTCCGCCGGGTGGGGCGCGAACTGGGAATTCCGGAACCTCTGCTGGCCCGCCATCCTTTCCCTGGTCCGGGCCTGGCGGTGCGGATCCTGGGTGAGGTCAACGCGGACCGGGTCTCGCTCCTGCAGCGCGCAGACCATATCTTCATTGAGGAGTTGCGCCTCAACGGCCAGTACGACGCCATCTGGCAGGCGGGCGCGATCCTGCTACCGGTCCGCTCGGTGGGTGTCATGGGCGACCAGCGCACCTACGAGAATGCCGTGGCGTTGCGCGCGGTCACCAGTCTGGACGGCATGACCGCCGACTGGGCCCGCATTCCCACCGAGATCCTCGCCCGGATCTCCAACCGGATCATCAACGAGGTTCCCGGGGTCAACCGTGTGGTGTACGACATCAGCAGCAAGCCGCCGAGCACCATCGAGTGGGAGTGATCGCCACGCGGCGATTCTCATTCTGCTTCTGCTCGCGCTGCTGATCGCCTGCGCCTTGCCGGCGAAGGCCGATCCTCGGCTCCACGATCTGCGCGCCGCGCGCCGTGCTTCGGTGCGCATGGCTGCCCTGGCCAAGGCCGACGGTGGCGCCGAGTTCGGTCTGCTCGTCCTGCCGGTGGATTTCTCCGACGCCCGCTTCGATTCCGGCTTCGATCCCGCCGATGACCTCGCGCCTCGCCTGGCCCACGAACCGGCCGGCGCCCTCGGCCACTATTTCGACACCGCTTCGCAGGGCCGCACCGACCTTTCGGTGATCCTGGGACCGGTGATCTCGCTAGATGGCCAGCGCCAGGACTACTCCGACATCGGCTGGCAAGGGAGCGAGCGCACGCGACGCATGGCCCGCGAGGCTCTGGAGAAGGCCCGCAATCTCGGCGTGGATTTCGACGCGGCGGATCGGGATCGCGACGGCGAGGTGGACGGCGTCCTGATCCTGCACGCCGCGTCGGGCCTGGAGAATGATCCCGATGGCCTCATCGTCCCCTTGCAGTATTTCCTCGCCGAACCTGTCGTCCAGCGCGGCACCACCGCTCGCTGCTACGCTGTTGCCGCCGAGCGCAGCACTCTCGGCATCTGGGCTCACGAGACGGGCCACCTGCTCGGCCTGGAGGACCGCTACGACCACGCGCTGGCCGGCGACGGCGAGACCGGGCCTCGCGGTGGGCTGGGACGCTTCAGCCTCATGGCCAGCGGCTGGCTGGGGACCGGCGACGGCGCCGATCCCGCGCTGCCCGACGGCTACTCGCGCCTGTCTCTGGGCTGGGTGGACGTCGCGTCCGACCCCGTACCGGGAACGGTGGCTCGACCGCGCCTGGCGGACGTCACGTCCACCGAGTACTTCCTGGTCGAACAGCGCGACCCGGTCGGCAGCGCGCCCTACGACGCCGGCATTCCAGCGCACCGTGCCCTGGTCTACCACGTGGACGAAGCGCTCGCCGAGGGGCAGGCGTCGGCGCCCGTGTGGCCGCGCCACCTGCGGGTGCAGTTGGTAGAAGCCGATGCCGGCGAGGAACTGGCCAGGGGCGAGAACGACGGCGGCGACGACGACCTCTTCCCGTTTGCCAATACCACCCAGCCCTTCCACGACGACACGTTCCCCGACGCCAGGACCTGGACCGGGCAGGAGACAGGCGCGAACGTCGCCTTCACGTCGGATGGCAGCAGTCTCGCCTACACCGATTCCGGGCTGACGATCGGGGCGGACGTCCGGCTGCCGTTGGTGGCCGTCGACACGTTCCGGCCCGTGGCGAAGCTGCCGCCGCAGGCGATCTTGCCCGACACGCTCACGCTCGACTTGACCGTATTGAATCCCGAGTTCGGACAGTTTGTCGGCGGCGCGAGCCACACCTGCGAATTGATTCGAACGGGGCTCGACCAGTGGCACGATCACGAGGGTCCGCTGGTACCGTGGGTGCCGGCCGCGGTCCTACCGCCGGACGCGATCACCCGCTTCGCCTACACCGTGGAAGGTGGCGCCGTAGCGGCCGGAGAACTGGTCCAAGTCTGGGACGACCAGTGGACAGACCTCGACCTCACGGGATCGTGGCCGGGTAACTGGACCATCGCCCATCCGGACGGCGGCGGGGCCACAACCTGGCATCGCTGGACCGACAGCGGCGGCACGATGCCGGCGGGGCCGGTGCTCGCCTGCACGGGCGAGGCCTACACGAGCCCGACTTTCTGGCCCGACGTGGTCTACGCCAACAACGCGCACACGCGGTTGCTCTCGGCACCCATGGGCACGGGGATCACCTGGGTCGAGCTTCGGCACAGCACCCACCTCGAACTCCTGCATCCCGGCGCGGCCGTGGACGGCGTCTCCCTGGCCTGGGTCCACGCCGGCGGCGCGACCGTAGCCGCCACGCCCGTGGACGGCTGGCTCGGAACCGTGGACCCGCGTTCCCGGCAGGCCCTCGCCGGTCAGCCCACGTTCGCGCTGTCGGACTCGCTGACCGCCGACGGTCGGCCATTCTGGCGTCGGGAGATTCTGCAGGTTCCGGAGCCGGCGCAGTACGGCCCAGGTCCATGGCAACTCCGGCTCGAACTGGCAAGCAATCCGATCTACGGCGACCGCGGCTGGCTGGTTCATGCACTCGCTGCGCACGTCGACGACGTTCCCGGCAGCGCCTTTCCCACGTGGCTCGACGAGTCGGCGCTCCGGTGGACCTGGGAGGCGGTTGCCGATCCCACCTGCTTCGTGGTGCAGCGCAGCGACGACGGCGGATCCAGGTGGCTGACCGTCGCCACGCTCTCGGTGCCCGGCGGCGCCGGACCGGAGCATTCCCTACCGCGCGACCAGCTGGGACTGAGGGCCGGCGTCCGCAGCCGGATCCGCGTGATCGCAGGGTGCACCGATCCGGTGATCTCTCGCGGGATCATCGCCGCCGAACGGATTGCCGGGTTCCGGGATGAACTCGATATCGACATCGAAAATACCTATCTTATTCTTAACGGGTTGCGCGGCGACACTGTGCCGGAGCCAATTCAGCAGCGCGTGGATGCGATG
>PIVY01000436.1 GCA_003353795.1 bacterium | reverse complement strand
GTAGGTGTCGAAGGTCCAGAGCACCGTGCCGTCGAGACCGTCGATGGCGTGGACCGAGCGGTTGCCCCAGGCCGTGCCGAGGAGCACGTCGGGAAAGCCGTCGCCGCCGAGGTCGTCGCAGGAGACGAGGCACTCCTGGCCGTAACCGCCGCCGTCGCTGGCGCCGCTGCTGGGCCGGACCGACCAGATCACCGCGGGTGTGCCGTTGTCGCCGCCGGACAGCAGGTAGAGGTGGTCACCGCTGGCGCCAGCGTCGTAGGTCTCGACGAGGATGTCCGGGATGCCGTCGCCATTGGCGTCGGGCAGGGCGGCGAGGGCATTGACGTCCTCGATGCCCTGGAAGCGCCAGAGTTCGGCCGGAGTGTCCTGGGCGAACGTGACAGAGCAGGCGATAGCGAGCAAAGCGACAGCGAGGGCGGCGCGCATGATGGACACCTCCGGCAGGCGGGCGACGAGGCGGCGGATGGTCGCGGCGATCTTAGCAAATCCGGGCGGGCGCGATCAAGGGGACCGCCAAGAACGGTCTCCTGGCGACGAGTCAATCCAGGTCGGCGGCCGACGTGTGGTCGTGCACGATCCGCCAGCCCGCCTCGAACCGCCTCAGCACCAGCGTGTAGAGGCCGTGGGGCGCGGCGTCGGGCACCTCGCCGTCGCGGTCCAGTCGCCAGCGTCCGAACACCACGGCGGCGTCCTCGGCGAGCACCGTGACATCGAGCTCCGAGAAGGTCAGCCGACCCATGGCGGCCTGGTCGGGATAGCCCTTGCGGTAGCTCGCGAGCACCGCTTCCCAGCCGCGATTGATCCTGGCGCCACCGGCGAATCGCAGCTCGTCCGACTTCCAGTAGCACTGCATGTAGCGCTCGATTTCGCCGGCGTTCCAGCCGGCCTCGGCCTCGCGCATGAGGGCTAGGATGTCCTCGGTGGGGTCGGGCGTCTCGGCGCATCCGGTCATGACGAGGGCGACAATGGCGACAACGATCAGGCGGCTCATGGTTCACCTCGGCCGGCAAAGAAGATAAGGGGCCGGAGCACCATCGCTCCGACCCCGTCACTATGCCATG
>PIVY01000101.1 GCA_003353795.1 bacterium | reverse complement strand
ACGTACACCACGTCGCCCGGGTGAATCATGGGATTGCCGGCCGAGAGTCCCTGCTCCAGGAACAGCCGCATGTCGACCCGCGTCGCCATGGCACCGGTGGGCCCGGCGCCCCCTCGATGGACCCAGTCCACTTTGTTGAGTTCGGCATTCTCCAGGGTCGACCCTGCCAGCATGAGAACGGACAGCAAGTCTGTGGGCTCGTTGATGGCGACCGTGGTGGGCGTCGCCACACCGCCGAACACCTGCACTCCCATGGTCTGGGGCACCCCGACCACGCCGTCCGCAACCAGAGGCACCACCAGGGTGTCGCCGCTCTGCAGCACGTCCTCGGGAAAATTGACGCCGGTGAGGTACCCGGAGAGGTTCACCGTCCGCGACACCGGACGACCGTCCACCATGCTGATCACGCGGCAGTTGTTCAGGCTCGCGTTCTCGGAGGGGCCGCCAGCGGCGCGGAGCACCTCCCACAGGGTGGGCGGCGACTGGAACGTGTAGCTACCGGCGGAATTGAGAGCTCCCAGGGCGAATATCCGCAGCGCGTTGTACTCGATGACGCTCAGCACCACCTCGGTGATATCCGGGTCGAACAGACGCAACCGTCGCAGCAGCAGTTCCTCGGCCTCCGCGATGGTCAAGCCGGCCAGGGCCACCCGCCCGACCTGCGACACGTACACCGTGCCATCGGTCTGAACTGTCTCCTCGCTGTCCAGGGTCGCCGCCTGCGGAACGGCGAGTCGGAGCACGTCTCCCACACCGACGCGGTAGACGTCCCCCACGGTGGCATTCTGAGCTGCGGCCGTGGTCACGGACAGAAGAACGACGAGAACCATCAGCGAGAGGATGCCGATCCGGCCGCGGTAGGTCATCGATTCGCCCCCTCGTGATTGTCCTGATACCAGCGGACGGTCCGCTTCAGGCCATCCTCGAGGGTGATCGCGGGCGAGAACGCGAGTCGGTCCCTGGCCAGTTCGATATCCGCCAGGGAATGCCGCACATCGCCGACCCGTGTGGGTCCGTGCTGCGGTTCGATGTCACAGCCGAGAAGGTCGCGGATACGCAGGCAGAGGTCCTTCACCGAGATGGCGCCACCGCAAGCGATGTTGTAGACCAGACCGTCGGCCCGCTCGGGCGCCGCCGCGGCCGCAAGGTTGGCAGCCACCACGTTGTCGATGAAGGTGAAGTCACGCGACTGGCCGCCGTCACCGTGAATCAGCGGCGCCTCACCCGCGAGGAACCGCGTGATGAAGAGTGGGATCACCGCGGCGTACTGGCTCGCCGGATCCTGGCGCGGTCCGAACACGTTGAAGTAACGCAGTCCCACGGTGGGTAGCTCGTAGATGTCCGTGAAGACCTTGCCGTAGAGCTCGTCGACGTACTTGGTCACCGCATAGGGCGACAGCGGCTTGGCCGGCATGTCTTCCCGCTTGGGCAGGACCTCGGAGTCGCCGTAGGCCGAGCTGCTCGCCGCGTAGACGACCCGCCGTACGCCCATTTCCTTCGCTGCCAGGAACACGTTCAACGTGCCGGTGATGTTGACCTCGTTGCTCGCCAGCGGCTCGGCCACCGAACGAGGCACCGACGCCAGCGCCGCCTGGTGGAACACCACCTCTGCCCCGCGGAAGACCTCGTGCAACAACGCCAGATTCGTGATGCTGCCCTTGACGAACTCGATGCGGTCGCGCACATGGGCGAGGTTGTGCTCGTGCCCCGTGGAGAGATCGTCGAGCACGACCACGTCGTGGCCCTGCTCGACGAGGGTGGACGTGATATGAGATCCGATGAAACCGGCGCCGCCGGTGACGATATAGCGAGCCATGATTATCCGCCTGTGGCTAGTGACCTCGAACCGGTACCGGGTGCAATTCCGTCGGAGCTACCTGCAGCCTAGAGCTTGGTGATCTTGTCGCTCTCGAAACCTTTGAGGGCATTTCGGGTGTCCACCACCGCGGGGACCGCCGCCAGCAGCTTGGCGTAGTCCACGTCCCGATGATTGGTGACCACGATGGCCGTGTCGTAGGTCGCGAGGCTCGCGTCGTCGTAGGTCGTGAGCTTCCGTGCGTGCACCTTCTCGTGCAGTTCCTCGACGAAGGAATCGTACCACCACACGTCGCCGCCCAGGTTGTGCAACATGTTCATGATGTCGAGCGCGGGCGACTCGCGAGTGTCGTCGATGTTCGCCTTGTAGGCTACGCCCACCACGAGGATCCGGCTACCCTTGACAGCCTTGCCGATGTCGTTGAGCGCACCAGTCACCAGGTTGACCACGTACCGAGGCATGGCGCCGTTGACCGCACCGGCCAGCTCGATGAACCGCGACTCCACACCCGCCTGCTTGGCCTTCCAGGACAGGTAGAAGGGATCGATGGGAATGCAGTGCCCCCCCAGGCCAGGCCCCGGGAAGAAGGGCATGAATCCGAACGGCTTGGTTGCTGCCCCCTCGATGACCTCCCAGACGTCGATCCCCATGGCATCACACATCAGGGCCATCTCGTTGACGAGTCCGATGTTCACCGAACGGAAGGTGTTCTCCAGCAGCTTGACCGTCTCGGCGACCCGGACCGACGACACCGGCACCACCGTCTCCATGAATTGCTCGTAGAGCGTCGCCGCCACGGCGGTACAGGCCGGCGTCACGCCGCCCACCACCTTGGGAATGTTGTGGGTCTGGTAGTGCGGATTTCCGGGGTCGACGCGTTCGGGCGAGAACGCGGCGAAGAAGTCCACACCCACCTCGCGACCGCCTTCGGCCAGCTGGGGAACGATGACTTCTTCGGTGGTCCCCGGATATGTCGTGCTCTCCAGGATCACCAGCATGCCGGGGTGCACGTGGGGCACGATGGCCGCCATGGCCGACTGGATGTAGCTGATGTCCGGATCACGAGTCTTACCCAGCGGCGTGGGCACACAGATGTTGGCAGCATCGACCTCTGCAAGCAGCGACATGTCCGTCGTCGCGCGAATCCGGCCCTGTTCGATCATGGCGGCCACGTCGGCGGACTCCACGTCGATGATATAGCTCTCGCCGCGCGTGAGGGCGGCGACCTTGTTCTCATCCAGCTCGAAACCCGTCACCTGGAATCCGGCCTTGGCCATGGACACCGCCAGGGGCAGCCCCACGTATCCCAGCCCGATCACACCGAGGTGAGCAGTACGGTCCTTCAATTTCGCGATGAGATGCTCGTGCATAGACGTCGCCACGGGATCCTCTCCTGGCTGAAATCATGCCAATCCGGAGCGTCGGGACCCGGCCGGAATCAGTCGACGTCTCCACGACGATACTGGTCCCGTAGGGCGGATAGCTTCCGGTCTACCTCGCGCAGATCGGCGCGAATCTCGCGGATTTCGCTGATACGGCCGATCAGTCTCCTGGCGAACAGCACGAAACATACCAGAATTCCCCCCAAGCACAATCGCAGATACCAGGGGTTCAACTCGGCGCCGTGACGCTCGAAGAGGTGCATCATGGTACGTGCGAAAAACACCAGCGCCACCAGGAATCCCACCAGCAATACGGACTGGACGACCTGGCTGGCCTGGTACTCCCGCAACTGTCGGGCATGGCGAATCGGCGCCGCTTCCTTGCCGGCTTCCATGAGCCGGGATCGGAACGCGTCGCTCCTCCGGGGAGGTTTCGATTTCTGGAACCAGGACAACGCGGAAGACCTCACTCTTCCGGAGGGATATCCTCGAAATCGGCGTCGGAGATGTCCTGCTGGGTCAGGTCCCGCAGGGACTCCTGTTCCGGGGGCCGCGCTTCCGTATCCGGACCGGGACGCCGGGAAGCCGGCCGCTTCGGCACCAGCAGGCGCAGCAAGCGGGGAATCAGGAGGAAAGCAGCAAGTAGTAGAAGAAGAAACTTGCCCATAGGTTCGGATTGCCGCGTCACGGGAAGAGGATGGTACGCCCGGCGGGATTCGAACCCACGACCTCTTGCTCCGGAGGCAAGCGCTCTATCCAGCTGAGCTACGGGCGCACCCTGTTAGCCCCGTCATGGGGCTCGTTGGCCGCTTCAACTTACACCTTCGCCGTTGGTTGTCAAGATTCCGCGCGGCCCTTGGCTGGCGCCCGTGACCGACCTTTCACTGCACCGGCTGCAGCCTCCAGCAACTCCCGCGCATACGCTGCCTGAGCAGCCGTGTCGTCCCGCCGCCAGCCCTCTCCACCCAGTTGCCGGGCGACCTCTTCCACTCGCTCGTCGCCGTCGAGTGGCTGCAAGTCCACGGTGGTGCGACCGTCGTCCACCTGCTTGCTCACGCGCCAGTGGTGATCGGCATGAACCGAGACCGTGGGCAGATGGGTGATGCAAAGAGCCTGGCCGTCGGCCGCCAGTCGTCGCAACAGGAGAGCCACGGGCGTGGCCGAATCCATGCCGAGGCCCGCATCGACCTCGTCGAAGAGGCGTAGCAGCGGCGCGGGCGCCGAACGCGCCAGGATGGAAAGGCCGAGAAAGATCCTCGCCGTCTCGCCGCCCGACGCGATGGTTCCTGCCTCGCCCAGAGCCTCCCCGGGATTGGTGCGAACCAGCAGCCGCACCCGATCCGCGCCATGAGCCGCCACATGGCAGCGCGCACCGGCCACCTCCAAGGCGCCGGCGGCATCGAGATCCGGATCCACTTGCAGGACCACGTCGAGATCCGGCAGCGCCAGGGGTCGGATGGCCTCCTCGGCGGCGGCGGCGAAACGGGGCGCTCCCTCGATGCGGGCCTCGTGCAACTCGCGACAGGCCTCGACGAGGTCGTCGCGCCGGTCCGTCACCGCGTTCTCGAGTTGATCGAGGTCGTCGAGTGCCTGGTCCTGCCGCTCGAGGCGGTCGGTCAGTTGTGTCGCGAGGGTCAACAGCGCCGGCACGTCGCGCCGATATTTACGGCGGAGTTCTTCGTACAGGGCCTTGCGTTCCTCGAGCTCGTCGAGTCCCCGGGGGTCCACCTCGAAGGCGTCGAGGAAACGGTCCAGTTCGGTGGACGCATCGGCCAGCAGATCGGCCGCCGCCTGGAGTTGCTGCAAGGCATCGGTCAGGCGAGGACTCTTGTCGGCGTGAGATTCCAGGGCGGCCAGCGCCGCGCCCAGCGTCTCGCGCGCGGGGGCCGGTCCGTGGTCGAGGTGTTCGCGCGCCGTGGCCGCCGCATCCTGCAGGGCGCGAGCGTGACGCTTGATCCCGATGGCCTCCACCAGTTCCTGCTCCTCGTTCTCGTCGAGGGAAGCCCGCGTCAACTCGTCACGCTGGTAACGCCACATGTCGAGTTGCTCGGCGGCCAGGCCCGCCTCCTGTTTCCTCTCGGCAAGGAGCTTGGCGGCCTGTTCGTATTCCTTCAGCGCACCCGCCACCTGGCTGCGCAGGCCGCCGAGTCCCAGGACCGCGTCCAACAGGTCGCGAGCGAAGCCGGTCGTCGCCAGTTCGCGATGCTGATTCTGGCTCTGGATCACGAAGAGCAAGGTGCCCAGCCGCTCGAGCACGGCCTGCGACGAGAGATTGCCGTTGATGAGAACCCGGCTGCGTCCCTCGCGATGAAGTTCCCGACGCAACACCAGAAGGTCATCGCCGACCAGGGGCACACCCAGATCGCGGACGCGTTCGACGAGGTCCGGCCGCGCATCCAGATCGCAGACCGCCTCGACCCAGGCGGTGTCCTCGCCGCGACGAATGATTCCGCGGTCGGCGCGGCCCCCGGCAAGCAGCGCCAGCGCGCCGGCCACCAGCGACTTGCCCGCGCCGGTTTCCCCGGTGAGCACGGTGAGACCCGGGCCCGGCTTGAGGACCACGTCCTCGGCCAGCGCCATGTTGCCGATCCGCAGTTCGAGAAGCATCAGGAGTCCTCGTCCAAATCGGACTCCTCGCCGCATCCGGCGTGGTAACGGTGGCTGCTGGGACGCAGGCGGGGAGCGATGCCCCAGCGCAGCTTCTGACGCAGGATCTGGAAGAAATCGCTGTCGTGGAACTTGACCAGACGCACCGCCGGCGGCGTGAGGTGGCAGGTGAGGTGGTCGTCCGCCAGCAGCGGCGTAGCCACCTGCCCATCCGCGGTGAGGGTCGCGCCCTCGCCCACCTCGTGCAGGACCAGCTCGATATCGGTCTCGCCGCCCAGGATCACCGGACGCACGCCAAGGCTGTGGGGGCAGATGGGAGTCACCAGCATGCCGGGCAACTCGGGATCGCAGATGGTGCCACCGGCACTGAGGCTGTAGGCCGTGGAACCGGTGGCCGTGGCGAAGATGATCCCGTCGCCGAGGTAACGCCCGAGGGACGTGCCGCCGAGACGGAGTTCGAGATCGAGGGTTCGCGGCAACGGCCCCATGTTCACGACCACGTCGTTGAGTCCCGACACCTCGGCGTAGATCTTCTCGCCGCGCCAGACGGTGCAATGGACCCGCGACCGACCGACCACCACGCCATCGCCGGCGAGGACGCGACGGAGCGCCACGTCCAGACCGCTGACGGGAATGTCGGTGAGGTAGCCGAGGGAACCGAGGTTGATGCCCAGCAGAGGCGTGCCGGAGTCGCCGATGAGTCGCGCCGTGGCCAGCATGGTGCCGTCGCCCCCCAGGGCGACCATGAGATCGGCCTCGTCAACGAGTGCCTGGTCGTCGCGGCCGAGGTCGGCACGGTCGACCAGGGCGGCCAATTCGGGCTGGAGCCGGCAGGCGACCCCTTGATCGTCGCAGATGGTCAGGATGCTCTGCAGTGCCGCCGGTAGCTCGTCCTTGCTGGCGTTACCGCAGAGGCCGAGGCACCGCACGTTGATCGCAGTCATGCGCTGTTCCGTCCGGTCAGGATGCTGATCGCTCTACCCGCCGCGCACCGAGCCGTTCGAGGCCCTCGGTCGCCGCGCGCACGATGCCGTCCGGATCCAGGCCCACGGTCGCCAGGAGATCCGCCCGCGACGCCTGGTCCTGGAAACTGTCGGGAATGCCGAGTCGATGCACGGCCGGGCCCTCGCCGGGAGCATGGTCCTGGCCCCACTCGAGAATCGCCGCGCCGAAACCGCCGGCCAGTGCATTCTCCTCGATGGTGAGGACCAATCGATGGCGCTGCCAGACGTCGGCCAGCAATTCGGTGTCCAGAGGTTTAACAAACCGCATGTCCACCAGTTCAGCCTCGATGCCCTGCTTGGAAAGGATCTCGACTGCCTTGCGCGCCGGCTGAACCGTGGAGCCCAGTGCGAGTATGGCCAGGTTGTCGCCACTTCGCAGGGTCCGCGACTTGCCGAGGGGCAGCGGCACGGGTTCGCCCTCCATGGGCACGCCCACCGCCGACCCGCGCGGGTAGCGGATGGCGCTCGGCCCATCCTCGTAGGCCAGGGCCGTGGCCACCATGTGGCGCAACTCGTCCTCGTCGGCGGGCGCCATGACCACCATGCCGGGCACCATCCGCAGATACGTCAGATCGAAGACTCCATGATGCGTGGGACCGTCCTCGCCGACGACTCCCGCCCGATCGATGGCGAAGATCACCGGCAGATGCTGCAGGGCCACGTCGTGAACGATCTGGTCGAGCGCGCGCTGCAGGAACGTCGAGTAGATGGCACAGACCGGGCGCAGGCCACGGCATGCCAGTCCGGCGGCGAACGTCACCGCGTGGCCTTCGGCGATGCCGACATCCCAGGCGCGGTCCGGCAACGCCGCCTGCAGCGTGTCGATGCCGGTGCCGGTGGGCATGGCGGCGGTGATGCCGTGAATGCGCGAATCCTGCTTGGCGAGGTGCGTGAGGGTGTCGCCGAAGACCTCGGTCCAGCTGGGCACGGACGCGGGCTTGACCTTGATGCCCTCGGACTTGTCGAACGACCCGACGCCGTGATAGCGCTGGTCGTCCTTCTCTGCGAACGCGTAGCCTTTGCCCTTCTCGGTGACCACGTGCACCAGCACCGGCCCCGGCAGCTTGCTCACGTGCTCGAGGGTGCGCTTCAGGGTGGGCAGACTGTGACCGTTGATGGGGCCGAAGTACTTGAAGCCCAGTTCCTCGAACAGGATCGTGGGCACCACCAGGTTCTTGAGGCCTTCCTTGACCCGGCTGGCGAGGGTCTGGGCCTTCTTGCCCTTGGGCATGACGCCCAGGAGATTCCATACCTCGGCCTCGAACCGGTTGTAGAACTCGTCCGAGGTGATGAGGGTCAGGTACTTGGAGATGGCGCCGACGTTGGGCGAGATGCTCATCTGGTTGTCGTTGAGGATCACCAGCAGGTCGCTGTTGGCCTGACCCGCGTTGTTGAGGCCCTCGTAGGCGAGTCCGCCGGTGAGCGCTCCATCACCCAGCACGGCCACGACCTTGTGGGCTTCCGACCTGGCGTCCCGGGCCAGGGCGTATCCCAGCGCCGCACTCACCGCGGTGCTGGCATGCCCGACCCCGAACATGTCGTGCTCGCTCTCGCTGCGCTTGGGGAATCCCGACAGGCCCCCCTTCCGTCGCAGGGTGTCGAACCGGTCCCGCCGCCCGGTGAGCATCTTGTGTACGTAGGCCTGGTGGCCGACGTCCCAGACGATCTTGTCCCGAGGCGAGTCGAAGACCCGGTGCAGCGCCACGGTCAACTCCACCACCCCGAGGCTCGCGCCGAGATGTCCCCCCGTGTGGCTCACGGTGGAAATGATCTCGTCGCGCAACTCGCCACAGAGCTGCTGCAGTTCATCCACACCCAGAGGCTTCAGGTCCTCGGGGCCGCTTATCGCGGACAGGATCGGATTCATACGTCCAGCCTTTGCCGGTTGTCAGTGGAACCTGGTCACGACCAGTCTAGATCGTTCCCACGGCCATTGCAAAAAGAAACCCCCAGATCAACCCGCCCGCGACGTGCGCCGGCGTGTGGGCCAGCATGTCCAGATATCCGGCCACCTGACGCCGCCAGGGCTTGACGTCGGGCGCCAGGAGGACCAGGTCGTGCATCACCCGACGCTGGTGCTGAGCCGCGGAACGTACTCGAACGGCGTCGAATACGGTAATGACCGCGAACATGATCGCCAGAGACGTTTCCGGCGCCCGCCAGCCCAGGCGAAGAATACAGAGCGTCACCAGGCTACCGCCCACCGTGGCGTGCAAGCTGGGCAGCCCGGCGCTCTGACCGAGTACGGCCAGTTGCAGACGCCGCCGCGGGACCGAGTAGAGCAGGAGCTTTACCAGCTGGCCCGCCGCCACGCCGAGCAGCACCACCAGCCAGATGTCCAGGGTCCCGCGATGGTCCATCATGGAGACCTCAGCGATCGCGCTGCCACATGTAGTCTGCCAGGCCGAACAGCCGGTCCCGCACGGGTCCCGACGGCAACAGCTCCATCAATGCCCGCTGACCCTTCCGACCGAGGCGCCGGGTTCTACGCTGCGCAGCCTCCAGTCCCTCGACGCGGACCCAGGTGGCCTTGCCGCAGGCTGCATCCTTGCCGGGGGTCTTGCCCAGGGTTGTGCTGCTGGCGGTGACGTCCAGCACGTCGTCGGCTCCCTGGAACGCCAGCCCCAGCCACTGGCCGGCCGCACCCAGTTCGGTGACCGTGTCCTCGTCCACCCCTCGGCACACACCGCCAAGGGCCATCGAGAGACCGATCATGGCTGCGGTCTTGCCGGCGTGAATCTTCCGGACGGCCGCCGCATCCACCGGCGCGCCCTCCGCATCGAGGTCCAGTTGCTGGCCGCCCACCATGCCCGCGGGCCCGGCGGCTGCGGCCGCGAGTTTCACCATCTCGGCAGCGCGGGGGCCGCACTCGGCAAGCACGTCGAAGGCCAGGGCCTGGAGGCCGTCCCCGGCCAGCACGGCGGTGGCTTCGTCGAATGCCACGTGACAGGTGGGGCGGCCTCGACGCAGAACGTCGTCGTCCATGGCCGGTAGATCGTCGTGGATGAGGCTGTAGGTGTGGATCATCTCCACGGCCACGCCCACCTTCACTGTCACGTCGCGGGACACGGCTCCTCGACGCCGTCCGCCGCGACTATCTCGGGCTCCCAGAGCATCCCAGGTCCAGAGCACGAGGATGGGTCGCAATCGCTTGCCGCCACCGAAGAGGCTGTGGCCCATGGCTTGACGCAAGCGGGTCGGAATTCCCCGCCGGGCTCCCAGTTCGGCCCTGAGGGCGCGGTCCACCTCGGCACGCTCGCCCGACATGGCACGTCGCCAGAGATCCTCCACGATCACCGCGCCGTCAGTCACGATCGCCACCCTCGCGGCGCTGCATGGCTTCCCAGGTGTTCTCCAGCAGCATGGCGATGGTCATGGGCCCGACGCCGCCGGGCACGGGCGTGAGCGCACCAGCGTGACCGTCCATCTCGGCAGCCGCCACGTCACCCACCAGGCGGTAGCCCTTCTTCGCCGACGGATCGTCGACGCGGTTGATACCCACGTCCACCACGACAGCCCCGGGCGCGACGTGTTCGCGGCGCAGGAACTCTGGGACACCGAGAGCCGCCACGAGGATGTCCGCCTCGCGTGTGACCGCGGGCAGCTCCGGCGTCCGCGAATGGCACATGGTCACCGTGGCATCACCCATCTGGCCCTTGAGGTTCAGGAGCAGCGACATGGGCCGCCCCACGATGACGCTGCGTCCGACCACGGCCACCCGACGTCCGGACACGGGGATGTCGTAGTGGGCCAGCATCCGCAGCACGCCTTTGGGGGTGCACGCCACGGTGTTGGGTTTACCGGTCACCAGCAGCCCGAGGTTCACGGGGTGGAAACCGTCGACGTCCTTGGCCGGGTCCACCGCGGCCAGAATACGGTCCGAATCCAGGTGAGACGGCAGCGGCATCTGGATCAGGATTCCGTCGATGGCCGGGTCGCGATTCAGGTCGTCCACCAGCGCCAGAATCGTGGCCTGGTCGGTGTCGGCGTCCAGCCGGTGGGTTCGATGCAGGAACCCGATCTTATCGCAACCCTTCTCCTTGTTGCGCACATACACGCGGGAAGCCGGGTCGTCCCCCACCAGGATCACGGCCAGACCGGGCGCGCGCGACGCCCCGGCGACCTTCTTTGCAAGTTCGTCGAACACGGCGTCGCGGACCGGCCGACCATCGAGCAACAGCATGGGCGATTCCTCTCCTTCAGCGGGCCAGGGCCGTGGCCCGGGTCTCACGGATCACCATGATCTTGATCTGCCCCGGATACTCGAGCTCCGACTCGACCCGGCGGCTGATCTCTTCGGCCAGCAGCGCCGCCTCGTCGTCGCTCACCTGGGCGTGGTCCACCATGATCCGGATCTCGCGACCGGCCTGGATGGCATAGCTCTTCTGCACCCCATCGAAGCTGCAAGCGATGCGTTCGAGGTTATCAAGGCGCGAGATATAGTTCTCGAGGCTTTCGCGACGCGCACCGGGGCGACTGGCCGACGCGGCATCCGCCGCAGCGGTGATGAACGTGTAGACCGACTCGGGGTCGACGTCCTGGTGATGCCCCTCCACGGCGTTGGTCACCGTGGTGTTTTCACCGAACTTGCGGCACATCTTCCCGCCGATCATGGCGTGCGGCCCATCTACTTCGTGGTCCACCGCCTTGCCGATGTCATGCAGGAAACCGCACCGCCGGGCCAGTTTCGAATCGAGCCCCAGTTCGCTGGCGATGACGCCGGCTATGGCTGCGACCTCTTTCGAGTGCCCCAGGAGGTTCTGCCCGTAACTCGTACGGAAAGAAAGCCTTCCGATATAGGGCGCCAGGTCCTGGTGGACGTCCTGAATCCCCACGTCCAGGCAAGCCTGTTCCCCCAGTTCCCGCAGTCGCTCCTGCACGTCCTGGCGGGTTCTCTCCACCACTTCCTCGATCCGGCCAGGATGGATCCGCCCATCCTTGATCAATTGCTTCAGCGACTGGGCCGCGACCTCGCGCCGGACCGGGTCGAACGCTGACAGGATCACCGCTTCCGGCGTATCGTCGATGATCACGTCGACGCCGGTTGCCTCCTCGAACGCGCGGATATTCCGACCCTCGCGACCGATGATGCGCCCCTTCATCTCGTCGCCCGGCAGCGACACCACCGACACCGATTCCTCGGCCACGTGCTGGGCCGCATATCGTTGAACGGCCAGCGCCAAGACCTTCTGCGCCTGGCGACGCGCCGTCCGCTCGGTCTCCTCCTGGATCTTCTTTACCTCGCGGGCGGCGTGATGGCGCGAATCGGAGACCATGCTCTCGGTGAGGCGATTCCGGGCCTCCTCGGCACTGAGCCCGGCCACTTCCTCGAGCCGCAGTTGCTGGGCGCCCTTGAGCCCCTCGGCTTCGGCCAGCTTGTCGCGCAACACGTCCTGCTGATCCTTGAGGGACTGATCCCGCTTCTCCAGCCGGTGTTCCTTGTCGTCCAGGAACTCGACCTTGCGAGTCAGAGCGGCCTCTCGCTGATCGAGCATGTCCTGGCGCCGGCTGTGTTCGGTCCGCGCCCGGTCGCTCTCGTCCTCCAGGCGCTGGCGCCCGGCCAGCAACTCGTCCTTGGACTGCAGTTTCGCGGATTTGAGGATATCCTCGGCCTCGCGCCCGGCATCGACGAGGATCTGCTCGCGCTGGTCGCTGGCCTGTCCGTGAAGTCGTTTGGTTCGCAGACGGCGCCCGAGCCATCCCAGCAGAAAGGCCGCGACGGCCACTCCGGCCGCCATCACGTAAGTCAACGCCGAGACCTGAGTCATGGCGTCTCCTTTCTATTATTCATGGGATGACAGCAAGGGAAAGAGAGGCAATCGGGGTAAAAAAACAGTTCCCCGCCTGGTCGTGTGCGTCAGATGCAACTGAACCCGTTGCACCAGGTGGGTATCCTGTTCATCCCTTCGGCCGGCGCCGCCGAGGGCGCTGCTGCCGGGATGAAACTCCAGATTCCCGTCCCAAGAGTGTTGGCTCACTTGATTGACGCATCACGAGCCACGCAGGGAAACCGTTTCAATCAGTATACCCCTCAGGCCCCCTCGCTGCCAACCTCGTCGTTGAGGATCTCGAGTATCCGGCCCGTTCGGGCCGACAGGTCTTCGCGGTCCTCGTTGCGAGCCCGGCGTTCCCGGGCCAGTTCGTCGGCAAGATTCAGGGCGACCAGCACGGCGATCCGATCCGCGCCCGCGGCCCCGCCGGCGGAGGCCGCCTCCCGCATGAGCGCGTCGACACCCTCGGCCAGCTCGATCAAGCGCTGGGGGTCACCGTCGGTCCGGAGCGTGTAACGGCTGCCGAAAATGTTGACCGTCACGTCTTGCGGTTCCGCCATGGCCTCTCCTGACCGAATCAGCTCATGGCCTCGAGCTTGCTCAGCAAGCCGCCGACCTTCTCCTCCACGAGCCGCCGTTTCTCTTCGAACTGGTCCACCTGAGCTGCCGATTCCCGGGCCTCTTCGAGGTCCCGCTGCAACTGGTTCCGCTGCTCCTCGGCGTCCTGCAGTCGGCCTTCCAGTTCGGTCATGCTTCCCTCGAGGCCGGCACAGCGGGTCCCGAGTTCACCATTCTCCTGTCGCAATCCCTGGATGATCTCGATGGCCTCCAGCACCTTGCCCTCGAGTCTGGAGAGTTGGTCTTCCATGATCCCGGTCACATCCTTGTTGGGCCGGTCCGGCCGGTTGCATGTCCTGGCGTGGCGACGGCCTCGCCAGGCTTCACTGGGTGCGCTGCCGCACGGCCAGCGTCTCGGACAGGGCTCCCAGAGTCCTCTCGAGCGCCATGTCCACGGTCTTGCCTTTGAGGTTACCTTTGGCCGAACGGAACTTCAAGCGAATTCCATAGGCCGAATGACCGTCGTCGATTCCCTTACCGGCATAGATATCAAAGAGTTCCAGGCTCTCGAGCAGGTCGCCGGCCGTGTCCCGGACCACCGCGTCCAGCTGGGCGTACGTGACCGTGTCCGGAACCAGTAGCGACAGGTCGCGCTTGACCGCGGGAAAACGGGAGAACGGTTCGTAGCGGACCGGCAACGGCGTGAGATCCAGACGCCCCAGGTCCAGTTCGACCAGGCCCGCTACGTGATCCAGGTCCAGGCGCTTGGCCGCCCCGGAGTCGATCTGACCGGCAACGCCGACCCGATTTCCTCCGGCGTCGCGAATCTCCCACTGCAGTCCCGGGATGAGGTACGGCTCCACGTCGGCGGGAATCAGCGAGAGCGGCACACGAAGCAGGCCCGACAGTTCGGCGACCACTCCACGGAGTTCCTGCATGTCGGTGGGGATCCCCCCCAGGCCCTTGCCACCGGAACCACCCGCGATGCCCATCTGCAGAAGCCACGGCTCCTCGGGCAGCAAGCGCTCCTGCTCGTGGCGCACTTCCTGAGCCTTCTCGCCCGCCGGCCAGAAGACCCGACCGATCTGGAACAGCCGCACCGGCGCCGGAGCGCCGGAGTTGAGGTTTCGCCGCGCAACGTCGACGAATCCCGGCACCAGGCTGGTGCGCAGGAGAGTCTCACCACCGTGCTGCGGATTCAGGACTGCCAGGCATTCGAGGCGGACGTCTCCCTCGGCCAGGCCAAGGCCGTCGATGTCCGACCGAGCCACGAACGTGGACGTGACGATCTCGGTATACCCCTGGGACGGCAACCACGATCGCAGCTTCCGCTCGACCTCGTGCCGCAGCGCGCGACGGCGCCCCGGGATGAGCACATGTCCGGTCCCCTGCCCCAGCCCCTGATCGAAACCGTGGACCCGGGCGATCTCCTCGACCAGGTCGATCTCCTGCTTGAGATCCCGGCGGAACGACGGCACCTCCACCATGAGGTTGACCGTCTTGCCCTCGATCTGGCTGCTCAGCGGCTGGACCTTCAGCCCCAGCAATTGCAGCAGGTCGGCCGTCTGTTCCATGTCCAGATCGGTGCCGAGGACACGATTCGCCTGGTGGACACGGAGCGCCAGCCCCTCGGGCGCCACGTAGTCCGGATAGGCCCGGTCGACGGCGTCGCCGAGAATGGTGGCACCCGCGAATTCCTGCAGGAGGTGCAGCGCCCTGTGAGCCGCGAACCGCACCATCTCCCAGTCGGCCTCGCGCTCGAAGCGGTACGAACTCTCGCTCACCAGACCGAGCCGGCGACTGCAAACCCGCACCAGACGCGGCGAGAAGAACGCACTCTCCAGCAGGATGGTCGAGGTGCCTTCGGTAACCTGGCTGTTGGCCAGTCCCATGACGCCGGCCAGCGCCACCGGACCGTCGCCGTCGGTGATGACGAGGTCCTCGGCCAGGATCTGCCGCGACTCGTCGTCGAGGGTGGCCACGGACTGCTTGCGGCCGGCACGGCGGACGCTGATCACCTCACCGGCGAGGCGTTCCCGATCGAAGGCGTGCAGCGGCTGCCCCAGTTCGAACAGCACGTAGTTGGTGATGTCGACCACGTTGTTCACGGGCCGCTGACCGATGGCGCGCAGGCGATTCTGCATCCAGCGGGGCGCCGGTCCGATGGCCACGTCGTCGGCGCCGTGGGCCGTGTAGCGCGGACAGTCGTCGTAGTCCTCGATCTCCACCTTCCAGCCGAATCCGCCGCCCTGTCCCGGCTTGAGAACCGGTGGCGGCGTGACCTTGGTGCGATAGATGGCTGCCACTTCGCGCGCGACGCCCAGATGACTGAGCCAGTCGGGCCGGTTGGGCGTGACCTCGATGTCGAGAACCGTGTCGCGGTGACCGAAGAGGTCGTCGGCAGGGGTTCCCAGAGCGTGGTCCCCCTCCAGTTCGATGATACCGGCCGCATCCGAATCGAGACCCAGTTCGGCCCCCGAACAGATCATGCCGAAGCTCTCGACGCCGCGGATCTTGGCCTTCTTGATCTTGAAATCGCCCGGCAGCACGCTGCCCACCGTGGCGAAGAGCACTTGCAGTCCTTCGCGCACGTTGGGCGCGCCGCAGATCACCTGCACGGATTCCCCACTGCCGGCGTCGACCTTGCAGAGGCTCAGCTTGTCGGCATCGGGATGGCGCTCGCAGGACACGACCTTCGCCACCACCACGCCGGGCCACGACTGCGCGTACTCGCCGATCTCCTCCACGTTGAGACCCGCGGCCGTGAGCTTGGTGGCCAGGTCCTGCGGGGTGTCGTCCCAGGATACGAGGTCGGCGAGCCAGTCCAGGCTGATCTTCATAGGACACCTCGGAACTGGTTGAGGAAGCGCAGGTCGTTCTCGTAGAGCAGACGGATGTCGTCGATGCCGTACTTGAGCATGGCGATGCGGTCGATGCCCATGCCGAAGGCGAAGCCCGTGTAGGCGTCGTCGGGATAGCCCGCCGCCTTGAAGACGTTGGGATGCACCATGCCGGCGCCCATGATCTCCAGCCAGCCGGTCTGACCGCACACTCCGCAACCCTTGCCGCTGCACTTGACGCATTCCATGTCCACCTCCACCGACGGCTCGGTGAAGGGGAAGAAGTGCGGACGGAATCGCGTCTGTCGTTCGCCGCCGAAGAAGCTGGCGATGAATGCATTCACGGTCTCGCGCAGATCGACGAGACTGATGTTGCGATCGACCCGCAATCCCTCGATCTGGTAGAACTCAGACGAGTGAGACGCGTCGGCATTCTCGTTGCGGTAGACCCGTCCCGGGAACACGTAGGCCAGCGGCGGCTGCACCCGTTCCATGGTGCGTACCTGCACCGGCGAAGTCTGGGTCCGCAGGAGCATGTCTTCGTTCAGGAAGAACGTGTCCTGGATGTCGCGGGCCGGGTGATCGTCGGGGAAATTGAGCGCCGTGAAGTTGTAGTAGTCCAGCTCCACCTCGGGTCCGTCGCCCCGGTCGTACCCCATGCCGTAGAAGATGTCGCATATCTCCTCGAGCACGCTGAGCAACGGATGGGCCGTACCCAGTTGCACCGGCGCACGCCCGGGCAGCGTGAGGTCGAGATCCATGGATCCGGCCCCGGCCCCGGCGAGATCGCCCGTGCGGTTCTCGAGAGCCGCGGTCAGTTCCAGCTTGAGCTGATTCAGAGCGGCGCCGGCGGCAGGACGCTGGTCGTCGGACACGTCCTTGAGGCCGCGGAGCAGACCGGTCAATTCGCCCTTGCGCCCGAGCAGGCCGACACGGACGGACTCCAGAGCGTCCGGCGAGTCGGCCTGCGCGATGCGGGACAGGCCCTCGGCCCGCAGACGGTCGATGGCTTCCTGCATGGTGGGTGTGCCTTTCCCGAAACGGAGGTTCGGCGGCACGAAGCCGCCGAACGAATCAGACGAGTCTAGAGCGCGCTCTTTGCGGCATCCGCCAGCCTGGCGAAACCGCCGGCGTCGTGGACGGCCAGGTCCGCGAGCACCTTGCGATCGATGTCGATCTCGGCCTTCTTCAGACCGTTGATGAACGTGCTGTAGCTCAGGCCGTTGAGGCGCGCCGCCGCGTTGATGCGCGTGATCCACAAGCGGCGGAAATCACGCTTCCGCGTCTTGCGATCGCGGTACGCGTAGGCCATGGCGCGGTCGGCGGCATGCCGTCCTTCGCGGATCTGACCCTTCTTCGCGCCGAAGAAGCCCTTGGTTCGCTTGAGAATGCGCTTACGCCGCTGCTTGGCGGCCGGATTGTTTGTTGCCCTGGGCATGACTCTGCCTCCTGTATCGTACTGCGGTTCCTGAATGTTCTGAGCGCTGGCCGGCTATTATTCCTAGCCGGCGCCGAGCATCTTCTTTGCGCGCGCGGTGTCCGCGGGCGCCACCATGCCCGACTTGCGCAGGTTGCGGAGCCGCTTCGGGCTCTTGCTCGTGAAGAAATGACCGTGATAGGCCTTGCTTCGCTTCACGCGGCCGCTGCCGGTGAGCTTGAACCGCTTCGCGGCGGCCCGGTTGGTCTTCATCTTGTTGCCCATGGTGTCGTTGCTCCCTTGGATCTGGGTGGCGGCGGCTGCGACGCCGCTGCCCGTTTCAGTCGTCGTCTAATCTTCGTCGATTTCCTCGACCTTGGGGGCCGGGCGAACCTTGCGCGGCGCGATGATGAAGCTGATCAGCTTCCCCTCGCGCTGCGGCTGCGACTCCGGCACGCCGAACTCGGACACTTCCTTGATCAGGATGCGGAGAAACTCCAGACCCAGATCGATGTGCGAGATCTCGCGCCCGCGAAACTGCATGATGACCTTGACCTTGTTCCCGGCCTCCAGGAACTGCTCGATGTGCTTCTTCTTGAACGTGTAGTCGTGGTCGTCGGTCTTGGGCCGGAACTTGATGGTCTTGATCTTGACCGTGTGCGCGGTCTGCCGCGCCTTCCGGGCCTTCTTGCTCTGCTCGTAGCGGTACCTGCCGTAGTCCATGATGCGGCACACCGGCGGGCGAGCCATGGGCGCCACTTCCACGAGGTCGAGCCCCTTCTCGTCGGCGAGAGCCTGCGCCGTGCGCGTCTCCATCTCACCGAGCTGGGTCCCTTCCTCGTCCACCACGAGCACGCGGGGGATCCTGATCATGCGATTCACACGAGTCGTTTTGTTGGCCTTGATGGGCTGACCTCCTGGTCGGGTCTGTTGGCCAGGGCGCTCGCTTCAGAACGCGAAAAAGACGAGCGCACGCGCCCGCCTCAGGGAATCGTCGACCGCGCCAGCTAACAAGAGCCAGACGCGGTGAGAGGCGGACCTCTGCTTGTTCAGGCTGCCCGGCACAATGTCCCAGGCCGGGCAGTCCTCTGGAATCCGCAGAATTTAGGCTCTGCGGACGATTTCGTCAAGGAGATCCGTGGCGAGATCGCCGACGCTCACCACCTGCTGCCCCTCGGTATGGCGCCGACGGACGGTCACCTGGGCGTTCTCCTGCTCCTTGCCGCCGACGATGAGCATGACGGGGACTTTCATGGTCTCGCCCTCGCGGATCTTGAATCCGATCTTCTCGTCGCGGTCGTCCACCTCGGCCCGGA
>PIVY01000435.1 GCA_003353795.1 bacterium | reverse complement strand
TGCTCGTTCTCACCGTCCTCCAAGGCCCCGACAAGGGCCGCAAGTACCAGCTCCCGCCCAACGAGCCCCAGCTCATCGGGCGATCGAGTGAGGCGCTGCCGTTCACCGACGACACCGTCAGCCGACGCCACGCCGAGCTGACCCCAGACGCCGGCATCTGGTGGATCCACGACCTCCACGCCCAGAACGGCACCTACGTCAACGGCGTCAAGATCGACGGTCGCCAGCACCTCAAACCGGGCGACCAGATCCGCACAGGCGCCACCCTGCTGGTCTTCGGCCAGGACGAGACCGCCGACGCCGACGCGATCCAACTGCTCAAGCCCGCCGAACTCGACTTCTCGATCGAGCGATCGCTGCCATCCAACGAGGACTCGATGATCCTCTCCGAGCCCGAGCCGGCCGCCGCCGCGGTCGATCACCTCCGCATCATCTACCAGCTCACCACTCTCACCACCCAGGTCATGGACCGCCAGCAACTGCTCGAGTCGGTCCTCGATCTGGTCTTCAAGGAGTTCGAGCCCGAGCGCGGGTTCATCATGCTCGCCGGCGACACGCCCGACGCGCCCATGAAGCCCGCCGTCATCAAGCACAAGACACTCCCCAAAGATAAGAGCGAGGCCAAAATCGGTGTCTCCCGCACCATCATCCATCACGTCATCAAAAACTCCGAGGGCGTGCTCAGCTCCAACGCCATGACCGACCGCCGCTTCGCCTCCGGCGACAGCGTGCAGCAATACCACATCCGCAGCGCCATCTGCTCACCCATCCGCTTCCAGGACCGTGTCTTTGGCGTGGTCTATATCGACTCTTCAATCGCCAACTACACCTTCACCGAACAGCAGCTCGCCCTTATGAACGCCATCGGCCAGCACACCGGCCTGGCGATGGCCAACGCAGACCACTACGGGCAGAAGCTCCACAACGAACGCCTCGCCGCCGCCGGCGAGACCGTCGCCAGCCTCAGCCACTCGATCAAGAACATCCTGCAAGGCTTGCGGGGCGGTGCCGACGTCGTCGAGATGGGGCTGCGCAAAGACGATCTCGCTCTCGCCAAGAGCGGC
>PIVY01000434.1 GCA_003353795.1 bacterium | reverse complement strand
GGGCTGCTGCCCCTGGTCGTTACTCTACACCGAGGTTGTCCCACGTGAGGAAGGCGGATCGCTCGGCCGAGGATGGATCGCGGTTGGTGGCGATCGAGAAGTAGCCCCCGTATCGGGCCTGGGGCGGACCGATGGTCGAATCTCGAAGCTCGACAGTGGCGTAGTAGAGGGTGGGGCGGACAGTGAAAAGCCGGGCGATGACGGCGCGGTGGCCGGCCTCGACGCTGGCGTCTGCCATCGCCATGCCGACCGCGCCCGCGGTGCTTCGTCCGCCGTTGGCCTCGCGGTCGTTGGCGATACTCAGCGCGAAGGCCTCGCCGGTGTCTCGATCACCTGTGACCGCCTCGATCGCCAGGGCGATCAACTCCTGGGAGGTTGTGTGCGTGCTGAACTGTGCGGGGCCGACGGTTCGGAGGCCATCCTCGGGAGGGCCGGCCTGGCCGTAGGTCTGGGCGACCGCGGCGGCGATGGCAGCGGCGGCTTCGAGCAGGGTGGCATCGACCGCAGCCAGGTCTGTGAGGACCGCGTGCTGCTGCTCACCGAAGGTGATAACCGCGGTGGTCCCGCCGCGAAGCTTGAGGTCGAGGAAGTGGCCGTCGGCTGGAAGGACCTCCTGGAGATCCACATTGCTGGGCAGGCTCTTGATCCAGACCTCGACGGCCTCCTGGAGGCCGAGCCTGCCGTGATGCTCCTGATACCAGGCGAGCTGGCGTTGGGTGATGAGTCGCTGGGCACCCTGGCGTTCGAGCATGACGGCACTCATCATGCCGACGATGACGACCAGCGCCAGGACCATGGGCATGGCGAAGCCACGACGGATCATGATCCACCCCCGCCGCCGCGCTGTCCACCACCGCCGCCGCCGGAGCCCCCGCCGGTACCGCCACCGGGTCCACCGCCTGGGCGTCCGCCGCCGCCGGGTGGGGGTGAGCGCCTTGGCTGACCATCGACCGGGCGACCTGAGGGCACGCTCTGTGGGGAGTTGGGTATGGGTCGGCCCCGGCCGTCGCCGTCGCGCTGGCCTCGTTGGCCGCGCTGGCCGCGTTGGCCGCCTGCGGCATCTCCGCC
>PIVY01000100.1 GCA_003353795.1 bacterium | reverse complement strand
TGATCTTCGGCGAGATCCAGGGCTTCGACGAGACCGGGGTGGTACTCGTTCGCATTGCGCAGGGTGCCGTGGATGCACACCACCACCCGTGTGATGCCCGGTTGCGGCTGGTCGAGGGAGCGGCTGCGGATACAGGGGATGCGCAGTGCATCGCCGTCGCGCTCGAACCACAGCCAGCTGTGGGCGACGCTCTCCTGGATGTCCTGGGCGGCGACGTTGACCGCGAGGAGCACGACGATCGTGACGGTGAGCAGGCGCATGGCGGTCCCTGGAACGAGCGGGTTCGAGAACGCCCGATCAATATACGGGGTCGCCGCCGGGCGGTCCACGAACCGCCGCTACCGCACCAGCGTCAACTTCGCCACGGCCATGCGTCCGTCGTCCACCTGTAGCTGGGCCAGGTACACGCCCGACGCGCACTCGCGGCCGCCATCGTCGCGTCCATCCCACGTCCAGCGCTGCTCTCCCGCCGGCAGCGGGCCGCTCCAGAGCCGCCGCACCTCGTGGCCGCGCGCATCGTACAGCACGAGGTGTACCGCGGCGGGCGCCACGAGCCGGCACGACAGCACCGTGCGCGGATTGAATGGATTGGGGCCGGCCGTGAGGTCGACAACCGCCGCGGGGAGATCGGTCACCGGCGTCACGTCGTACCACTCGTAGCAACCGATGTCGGGACCGTTGCCGGTGGGCATGTCGCGGCCCTCGATGTCCACGGTGAACATCAGGTCCAGGCCGGCGTCGATCAGGGGACCATCCGGAAGCGGGAAGCCGCCTTCCAGGCTCGTGAACGGGGAGCTGGTCAGGGTCACGGTGCCGGTCTGGGTGACGCCGCCGAGGTCCAGTTCACCGGCCGCCGCAGCGTTGTTGTCGGCCGCGACCATGCCGCCGTTGCTGCTCCAGGCCTGCACGTCCACGCCGTTCTCGCCCCAGAATACGCTGTTCTGGATGGTGCAGAGCATGTCCGGTTCCCAGGCACCGTACTCGTAGTAGTGGGCGAAGGCGTCGCCGAAATGGTAGCCCGGGTCGTCGATGGTGTTGTCGATGAAGGTGCAGTGGCGGACCACCACTCGCGGGAACATGCGGCAAGCGACGGCGCCGCCGCGGCAGTAGTCGTCGTTGGGCTGACCATCGGCGGTGAACCCGGCCAGGTTGCGCACGAACAGGCAGCTGTCGATGTAGAGGGTCTCGCCGTGGTTCTCGTAGACGGCCCCGCCCTTGAAGACGCCGCCGGCGTGGTACTGGGCGATGTTGTCGTAGAATCGGCAGCGACGCACGGTGCCCTCGGCGAAGCGGCTGACGTAGACGCCCGACCCCTGCAGGTTGAAGTTGTCACGGAAGAGACAGTCCTCGATCAGGGCGTCGATCATGCGGTCGGCGTTGGCGCCGTTGATCTCCATGGCGCCGCCGTCGCCGGCCGCCAGTTGCAGGTCTGGGTAACCGCGATTGCCGATGAACTCGCTGCGCCGGATCACCACCGGGGTCGGGTCGGTGTGGTCGTTGGCGTCGCGTCGGAAGTGCAGGCCCGCGCCCTCCGACCAGCCGTTCACCACGCCGCTGCTGCTGCCGTGGACCCGGCAGTCTTCCATGGTCACCGCGGCGCTCAGGGTGGCCAGCGCGCCGCCGGTGCTGCCGGCCGTGTTGTCGCGCCACTCGCAGCCCCGGAAGGTGGCGGTGCTGAGGGCTGTGCGGGCGTCGATCATGATGGCGCCGCCGCGCGGGTCGGTGGAGACCAGGGCGCTGTTGTCGATCCAGTGGCAATCGATGAACTCGGCGACCACGCCGGAGCGGATGAAGATGGCGCCGCCGCGACCGTGGCAGACATTCTCCACGAACCGGCAGCCCCGCACGGTGAGGACGCCGTTGCCGGTGACCCGCAGGGCGCCGCCGCCGTGCGATCCGGTGGCCGGGGCGACGAAGCCGCTCAGCACGCAGCCGACCAGGGTCAGGTCCACATCCGGCGAGGTGGCCATCAGGGCCGGGAATGGTCGGACCTGACCGTCGCCCTCGAACGCCAGGCCGCGGATCTCCAGGGCGCCGTGGCCGGCGGGCAGGAACAGCGAGCTCTCCGAGGTCAACGCGACCGTGACACCCTGCGCGACGTCCGAGAGGTGTCGATTGGCCAGCAACGCCACCCGCAGATCCAGCTGTACGGAGACGGTGTGGATCGCCGAGCCCATGAGAACCGTGTCGGCGGCCGCGGCCATGGCCAGGGCGGCCGGCAGGTTGTCGTAGCAGTTGGATTCGAGCCATGAACCGGGTGTGCTGGGACCGCTGTCTCGCGTGCCGCCCGGTTGGACGTGGAATCGCGCTGCGTCGGCGGAGCCTGCCAGGAACAGGCAAACGAGCAGCAGTGGGAGCCAGGGTCGGAATCCGTTGGTCGCCATGGTTCACCCCGAGAAGAAAGGGTCCGTCCTGTCAGGAAGGCATCGAATTTTTGGTTGATTGGAATATATTTTAACAGATACTGTGGGGCGTGGTCAATGCTCCGGTACGGAAATGGGCTCCGGGGCGACCGCACCGGTTGAGCCGCGGCCTTCTCACTGATAGCATCTGGCGTCGTCGTGGCCGGATCCCTGATTTCCCGGAGCCAGAGCCGCTTGTCCCAGCAACTCGACCATGCCACCACGCAGACCTCGCGCTGGACGGTCCTGCCGGATCCGCCCCCGTGGTCCCGCCTGGAACGCCGGGGCCTCGCGCTGATCGTTGTGGTTGCGGCGCTCCTGCGGATCGGCTACGTCCTCGTCATGGGCGACCAGCCCCTGGCCGAGGACGGCGATCCCCGCTTCTACTCGCTCATCGCAGAGAACCTGCTGGAGGGAAACGGCTACGTGGAACTGGGCGCCCGCGCGTACCGGCCACCCGGGTTCGTGTGGTTCCTGTCGGGGATCTATGCCGCGACGGGCGTGAACGTTCTGGCTGCCCGCCTGGCGCTTGCCCTGGTGGGAGCCGTCCACTGTCTGCTGCAGGCCGCGTGGGTCAGGCGACTGGTTTCGCCCCGCGCCGGCCTCGTGGCCGCCGGCCTCACGGCGGTCTATCCCCAGTTCATCCGCTTTCCCCAGGCGCTGTTCACCGAGGTGCTCTTCCTGTTCCTGCAAGCGTTGACCTTGGTGCTGCTGCTCCAGGCACTGGGTCGCGACTCCTGGTGGCGCCTGGCCGTCGCCGGCGCGGTCTGCGGGCTCACCGCGCTCACCCGGGAACTCGGCATGATCATGCTGCCGGCCGTGGGCCTCTGGTTCCTGCTGGCGCGACCGGCGCTGCCGGGGCGGCTGCTTCGTCGCTGGCTCGTGTTTGCGGGCGTGACCGTGCTGGTGATCCTGCCCTGGACTCTCCGCAACCAGCGAGCGCTCGGCGCCGTGGTGCCCATCTCCACGAGCACGGGCATCAACCTCTACATCGGCAACAATCCTGAAGCCACGGGGCAGTTCACGTGGACCCTGGCGCCGGGCGTGGTCTGGAACGACGGCACCGGCGAACTGGCTGCTCACCGCCTGGGAACGCGAGCGGCCATCGACCATGCTCTGGCGCACCCGGCGGCGACTGTGAGCCTGGCGGCCAGGAAGCTCTGGATTCTCTGGCGACCACCGGTGTACGGGTTCGGTGACCTGGGGCTGGTGGGAACCGTCGTCAGAGTGGTCTACCTGCTGGCTTACGCCGGTCTGCTCGTGGTCACGGCGGCCGGGTGGCGCCGGCTTCGCGACGTGTGGCCGGCGCCGGCGCTGCCGCTCCTTCTGCTGGGATTGACCACCCTGGCCCACATGGCGTCCTTCGCGGAGACCCGGTTCCGGGTTCCGCTGGAGGCGCTCCTGATCGCACTGGCGGCGGTGGTCGTGGCGGCGTGGTGGCCGGCGCTGGTCATCCGGCGGGCGGGACGTCGACGCCCACCAGATTCCACTCCCTGAGCATCTGCACGGTCAGCGCACGCGCCTTGAGGCCTTCCTGCATGAGCCAGGTGAGCCGCAGTTCGTCGCGCTCGGCGGCGTCGAGTTGCCAGTCGGCGCCACTGCGCAGACGCGACGTGAGGTCGTGCAGGCACAAGGCGGCGGTCACCGAGACGTTGAGACTCTCGGTGAAGCCGGCCATGGGCACGTGCACGTGCAGATCGGCCGCTTCCAGGGCCGCTGCGCTGAGTCCGGTCTCCTCGGTGCCGAAGCAGATCGCCAGGGGCGTGTCGACGGGGACCTCGTCGAGGGGCACGCTGGCCGGATCCACCGAGGTGGCGGCCAGCCGGAAGCCGCGCTCGTGCAACTGCGTCGCGGCGTCCGCGAATCCGCGGTGCCGGTGCAGAGTGAGCCACCGTGCGGCGCCGCGCACCACGTCCGTGGCGGGTCGGAAGCGCTTCTCGTTCTCCACCACATGGATGTCCTGCACGCCGAAGCATTCGGCAGTGCGCATGACCGCGCCGGCATTGTGCGGGTGGTAGACGTCCTCGAAGATCACCGTGAGTCGGCGGGTCCGTCGGGCCAGCACCGAGTTCATGCGCTCGATGCGGCGCGGCAGCACCACGCCCGACAGGCGAGCTTCGAGTTCCTGGCGATGCTCGGGACGGAGGCGGGGGAGGAAGTGGGAGTAGTCCATGGCAACGACGGCAGCGCCCGTCTACTCCCCGGCCAGTTCCTTCACGGCGGCGAGGATCTCCTCGTTCTTGAACGGCTTGCGGATGGCGCGGTCGGCGCCCAGGAGCCGGGCCGAGTGGAGGTAGTTCTCGGGGGTCGAGCGTCCGCCTCCGCTGATGGCGATGACCTTCAACTGCGGGTGCTCGCGTCGCAGGTCGAGGATCGTCTCGATCCCGTCCTTCTCCGGCATGATGATGTCCGTGATCACCACCTGGGCGGGATCGTCACGGAACATGGTCACGCCGTCGCGGCCGTTGTTGGCGGCGGTCACCGTATGTCCGGCACGGCTGAGGACGGCGACCAGAAACTCGCGGACTTCCTGGTCATCTTCGATCACGAGCACGGTCGCCATGATTCGCATTCCTTCGCTGGGATCCGGATTCGGTTGCGTGATTTCGTCTTCATCACCTCAAAGGATAGACGGATCACGCTCGGCCCGGCAACCGGAAATGCGCCCGAACGCCAACCGGAGCCTTGCAACCCGTCGAACCCAAGTTATGCTTCCGGCTCATCAACGCCATGACGAGGTGATCAATGTCGGCCGTTTTCTCCAACAACCTGGTCGTGCTGGCCCTGCTGACAGTCTGCGGAATGCTCGGCGGCGAGGCCGCCAAGCGCCTGCACCTGCCGTCGGTCACCGGCCAGTTGCTGGCGGGCATCATCCTGGGTCCTTCGGTCCTGGGGTTGTTCGGCCATGCCGAGGCCGTGGCTCTCACCCCGGTGGTGAACTTCGCCCTCGGTCTGATCGCCATGGCGGTGGGTAGCCATCTTCACATCTACCGGCTGGAGAACGCCCTGCGGCGGCTGGGCTGGCTGGTGATCCTGGAGATGGTCATGCTGCCGCTCATGGTCTACGGCGCCGTCCGTTTCATCGGTGGCGGCAATTGGGTGTTCGGCCTGTTGCTGGGGACTCTGGCCGTGTCCACGGCACCGGCCACCATCGTGGCCATCGTCAAGGAGACCCGTTCGCGGGGCGTCTTCGTCTCCACCCTCATGGCGGCCGTGGCCCTGAACAACGTGGCCTGTATCACCCTGTTCGAGATGGCGTTCACCACCGTGTCGGTGAACACCGGCGAGGGCGGCGGCATCGGCAGCATCTTCATGGCGCCGCTCCAGCAACTCGTGGGCGCGCTGCTGGTGGGCGGTGGGGTCGGACTGGCCATGGCGCTGCTCACCCGCCACGTGTTCCATCCCGACAAGCTGGCCACCGTGTCGCTGGTGGCCCTGCTGGTGACCGTGGGTCTCGCCGACGCGTTCCAGATCTCCGAACTCCTGGCCTGCCTCTTCCTGGGCGCGGCCCTCGCCAATCTGGCGCCCGAGAAGGAAGAGGTCGGACACCGGGCTTTCGCCAGCTTCGAGCCGGCGATCCTGGCCATCTTCTTCACCCTGGCGGGTCTCGAGTTCGATGCGGTCAACCTCGTGACGGCGGAGTTCCTGGCGCTGGTCGTGATCCTGGCGCGGGCCGTGGGCAAGGTCGCCGCCGGATGGCTCGCCATGAAACTGGCCGGGGCTCCCGCGAACCTGCGCAACAACATCGGCATGGCGCTCATTCCTCAGGCCGGCGTGGCGGTGGGTCTACTACTCAAGGTCCGCGAGAGTCCGCTGCAGGACACCGTCGGCGAGATCTTCTTCACCGTGGGCGTGGCCACCGTGGCGCTCAACGAGATCGTCGGACCCTTGACCACACGCTGGGCCTTGAAGCGCGCCGGCGATCTCGGCAAGGACCGTCCCCGCCTCATCGACTTCCTGCACGAGCCCAACATCGCCACGGAATTCCGGGCAGCGGACAAGCAGGAGGCGGTGGCGGCGCTGGTGGACCTGCTGGTGCGCAGCCACCGTCTCACCGAGGTGGATCGCGATGCCCTGGTCGAGGACATCATGCGGCGCGAGCGGGGCATGTCCACCTGCGTGGGGCGGGGCCTGTTCCTGCCGGCCGCCGAGATCGAGGGCGTGCCGCAACTGGTGGGCGTGATGGCCATCAGCAGCGAGGGGCTCCGCTTCGAAACGCCCGACGGTCTGCCCGTCCACTGCATCACCCTGCTGGTAGTGCCGCCCGAGGAGCGCCAGCGGCACCTCGAGGTGCTGGCTGCGCTGGCGCGGTCCATCGGTTCGGACCCCGACATCCAGACCCAGCTCTACCACGCCAAGAGCCCGGCCCACGTCCACGAGATCCTCCACGCCGAGGAATTCGAGGACTACAACTACTTCCTCGAGGAAGAGTCGGTTTGACAGAGTCGCGGCCGTCAGGGAACCTGGCGAGACCACCGTGCGTCTGTCCCGGGAACGCAACCTCGCCGACGCCGACGCGTATAGCCGCGATCCGTCACTGGAACCACGACCGGAAAGCCGATCCCCATGAGTGAAGTCATCGCCAGCACCATCGAGGTCGACCAGCTCACCTTCGCCTACAAGGTCGACCCGGCGTTGCGGGACGTGACCTTCACGCTCGAGCAGGGCGCCATCGGGCTGCTGGGTCCCAACGGATCAGGCAAGACCACCTTGCTGCGAGCGCTGCTGGGTCAGATCCCCATCAAGCCCGGCCGGGTACGTGTGGGCGACATCGACATGGCCCGCCAGGCTGCGACCGGGCGCAAGCGCCTGGGCTGGATGCCGGAGCGGGGCGGGGTCATTCCGGGGCACTCCGGGGTGGGCCTGGTCTCGTACATGGGTGAGCTGTCCGGCATGCCGCGGCAGGACGCCATGCAGCGCGCCCACGAGGTCTTGCACTTCGTGGGTCTCAAGGACGAGCGCTACCGCCCCTGCGACACCTACAGCCAGGGCATGCGCCAGCGCCTGAAGCTGGCCTGCGCGCTGGTTCACGACCCGGAGTGGCTGCTCCTGGACGAGCCCACCAGCGGTCTGGATCCCGGTGGACGCGCCGCCATGCTCGACCTGGTGAGCGATCTTGCCGGACGTAAGGGGCTGGGCGTGGTCCTCTCGACCCACCTGCTGGCCGACGTTGAGGTCACCTGCAACGAGCTGCTCGTGCTCAAGCAGGGACAGCTCCTCGAACGGCACGCGGTCTCGCACCACGACATCGGCGGGCGCCAGGTCTTCGAGATCACCGGCTTCGGTGACGACGCGGCGTTTTCCGCGGCGCTCGATCGCATGTGCGAAGGTCTGGAAAAGGACGGTTCCCACTTCACGGTGGTCATCGATCTGGACAAGTTGCCCGAGAGCGACGGGCCGGCCTCGGCGCGCGCCGTGCGGGCCATCCTGGAGATGGCCGTGGCCAACAACTACTCGCTGCGACGCATGCGGCGGAGGCCCGTGACCCTGGCCGACGAATTCCACGATCTCGTCAACCCGAAGGAAAGCTGATGCCGGTCCACGAACGGGGATACACTCACTGGACACCCTCCGGCCTGCGCGTCGATCCCGCCTGGCTGGTGATCGCGCGGCGAGGACTCGCGGCGCCCCTGAAGCGGCGCTGGACCCTGCTGTTGCTCTTCGCGGCCTGGGTCCCGGCCCTGGTCAAGGGCGTCATCGTGTTCATCAAGGCCAAGGCCGGGCAGTTCCTGGACCTGGCCGTGGGCGGCGACTGGACCAGCGTCACGCCCGCGGGGTTCCTGTCCTTCCTTGAGGGCCAGCGCTTCTTCGTCTTCGTGGCCACCATGGTGCTGGGGGCCGCCCTCATCGCGCGCGACCGCCGGGAGAACGGCCTGTCGCTCTATTTTTCGCGGCCCATCAGTCTCACCGATTATCTGGCAGGCAAGACGCTGATCGTTCTCGGCGGCTACCTGGGGGTGACGCTGGTGCCGAGCCTGTTGCTCTGTCTCTTCACCTATCTCGTGGATCCCACTGCGGCCGGTGTGGACATCCTGCTGTTGACGCCGTTGCGCTTGACGGTGGTCTCGGTATTCATGGGCAGCGGCCTGGCGCTGGTGCTGCTGGCGTTCTCGGCCATGGGTACGCGGACCGTGCTGGTGGTCGTGTGGTGGGCGGTGATCTGCCTCGGTGGCGAGGTCGTGGGCAACATCGGCGAGGGCCTCAACCTCGACGCTTTCCAGTACCTCAACTTCCTCGGCCACTGGCACAACGCCACGTCGCTGCTCATGGAGTCGCCCGCGCGTCTGCCGGTGCCGCAGTACGTGAGCCTGCTCATCTGCCTGGCCACCATGGTCGGCGCCCTGGCCGTGCTGCGCGACCGCATCAAGCCGGTGGAGGTGGTGACATGATCGGCACCGCGCCCGCGCGCCTGGAAGCCCTGGAGGTGGGCAAGTGGTTCGGCGAGGTGGTGGCCGTTGGCAGTTGCTCCCTGGAGGTCGGAGGCGGCGTGGTGGGACTGCTGGGCCAGAACGGCGCCGGCAAGACCACGCTGTTCAAGTTGCTGGCCGGGCTCATCACTCCCAGCCGCGGCGAGGTCCGGCTGGACGGTCAGCCGCTGCGGGATCACGTGGCCCTGTATCGTCGGGTCGGCTTCTGTCCCGAGAGCGACGCCTTGCCGGGATGGTTCACCGGACGGGAATTCCTGAGCATGCTCATCCGGCTGGCCGGCGTGGAACGGGCCCGCGTCAAGCCCCGCGTCGACGAGCTGCTCGAGCGCTTCGAGCTCACCGATGCCGCGAACAGGAGACTGGGCGGATACTCCAAGGGCATGCGCCAGAAGTTGAAGCTGGCCCAGGCCCTGGCCCACGATCCCGACGTGCTGTTCATGGACGAGCCGCTCAACGGCATGGATCCGGTGAGCCGGCACCAGGCCATCGGGGCCATCCGGCAACTGGGCGAGGAGGGCCGCACGGTACTGGTCTCCAGCCACATCCTGCCCGAGGTGGAGGAGATGACGCGCCGCATCATCCTCATCCACCGCAGCAAGGTGCTAGCCGAGGGCGACGTCACCGAGATCCGCGACCTCATCCCCGAGTATCCCACCGTGGTGTCGTTGCGCTGCCCGCAGCCGCGGGAGCTGGCCTCGTTCCTGGTCCGGCAAAACAACGTGATGGGCGTGGAATGCGACGACGGCAAGGTGGTCGTGCGCACGGAACATGCGCTGGCGTTCTATCGCGATCTGCCGCAGTGGCTCCTGGATTCGGGCCAGGCGGTGGAAGAGATCAACACTCTCGACGACGACCTAGAGTCCGTGTTCGCGTACCTCACAGACGAGTGAGCGGAAGGGTCCCATGAATCGAGTTCTGAACAATCCCGGCCCGACGGCCCCGCTGTCCGACGTTCTGGCCACGGCCGTGGTGGCCGGAGCCACCTGGCGCGAACTGGCTCGGCGCCGCCGCTTGCTGAGCCTGGGACTCCTGCTGATGATTCCGGTGCTGATGCTGCTGGCCGTACGCATCTGGGCGCCCCAGGACGCGCCGCCGAACGTGGTGTTGCCGCTGCTCGCCCGCTACGTCTACATCATGTTCCTGCTGCCGATCACGGCCATGGCCGTCGGTGCGCCGGCCATCTCCGAGCCCATCGCCGAGGGCACGCTGGTGTACTTCTGGACCCGGCCGATCCGGCGGCACGCGCTCTACCTGGGCCGCATCGTGGCGGCCGCCATCGTGTCCTGCGGTCTGGTACTCCTGTCGCAGACCGCGGTCTTCATGGTCATGCTCGCCGGCTGGCCCGACCAGGCCCTCTCGCTGGACCTGATGCGGCTCCATGCCGAGACCACCGTGGTCACTCTGCTCGGGACGGTGGCTTACACGGCGCTCTTCGGGGCCTTCGGCGCGGGACTCAAGAAGCCCATGGTCGCGGCCATCCTGTTCGCGTTCGGCTGGGAAGCCACCGTGACCAAGATCCCCCAGCGGATCCAGGAATGGACCCTGCAGTTCCACCTCGGCAACCTCGTGCACTGGCCCGAAGCCGATTCGCGGGACGTGCCGGGGCTCATCGAGAATCTGCTCAACCTGGCGCTGCAGCGCGAGCCGGTGCCGGCGTGGGAGTCGGTGGTGTCATTGCTGGTCGTCTCGCTGGTGGCCACCGTGGCGGGCGTGCTCCTGCTGCGGGGGCGGCAGCTCGACAAGCAGGGCTGATCGCACCGCGGCGATCTTCTAGCGAACCAGCGCCAGCTTGCCCCGGATCCGCTCGCCGGCGGCGCGCACCTCGTACAGGTACGTGCCCGAGCCCTGCAGGCGTCCCTCGCCGTCTCGACCATCCCAGACCACCGTGCCCGGTCCTGCCGGTTCCGCGCCGTCGTTCAGCACGCGCACCAGGCGACCGCGCGCGTCGAACACGCGCACCGACAGGTAGCCGGCTCGGGGCAGGTCGAAGGCGATGGTCACGCGAGGGTTGAACGGGTTGGGGCGGGCGGCCGCTGACAGCGTCGGCCGCGGTGTCGCTTCCACGGCGACGGGGTACCAGGTGCGGGGGTCGATCCGGGCCACGAACGCGTCCGAGTCACCGCCGTAGCTGGTGTCGAACGCGTCCGGTGTGACCGGGAAGTCCTCCGAGTGAGACATGCCGATGAGGACCAGCTCTCCCGTCGGCTGGGCTGCGACGGCATAGGTCTCGTCGCGACCCTCGCCGCCGAGATAGGTGCCCGCGAGAAGATTGCCGCCGTCGGCGGAGAAGCGGTGGATGAAGATGTCGTAGGATCCGTTGGCGGTGGTGTCGAATGCCGTGGGTGTGACCGGCAGATCGACGGACAGGGTGTAGCCCATGACGGTCACGCCTGCGACGGGATCCTGGTGCAACACCAGACCGCGGTCGGCCTCGGAGCCGCCGAGGAGCGTGCTCCAGATCACTCCTTCACCGGCGGAATCGAGCTTGGTGACGAAGACGTCGTCGTGGCCGTTGTGAGTCTGGTCGTGGGCGCCGGCGCTGGTGGGGAAGTCGGCCGATCGGGTGCCACCGGTGATGATGGGGCGCTCGAACTGGTCGAGGACCACGCGCGTGGCCGCGTCGGCGTCGGTGCCGCCCAGGAAGGTGCTCCAGGTCAGGGTGGCGTCGGCGGGATCGACACACGCCACGAACCCGTCCTCGGCCCCGGCGTGGTCGGTTGCCAGGGTACCCGGGGTGGTGGGGAATCCTGCAGAATGGGTGCTGCCCACGACGATCACCCGACCATCGGCGACCGGCACCAGGTCCCGGCCGAGATCGTCCGCGGCGCCACCCAGGAAGGTGCTCGCTGCGAGGCTCGAACCATCGGCGGCCAGGCGTGCCACGAACACGTCCCAGCCGCCACTGTGCAGCCGGGTGTGGGCCGAGGGTGTGGTGGGCCAGTTGAACGAGGCCGTTTCACCCACGATCACCGGGCACCCGTCACTATCGATGATCACACGATTGGCCACGTCGTTGCTCACGCCGCCGATATAGGTGCTCCACTGCAACGTGTCACCCGTGGCGGACAGCCGGGCCACCACCGCGTCGCGCTGTCCGTTGCCAGTCTCGTCGTAGGCGCCGACGGTGGTGGGCCAGTCAGCCACCGAGGCCAGGCCGACGATCACGATGTCGCCGCCGGCGGCCAGGGCCACGCCCATGCCGGCATCGTCGCCGCTGCTGCCGAGCAGCGTGCCCCAGATCAGGGTCGAACCGTCGGGATCGAGCCGGGCCACGAAGACGTCGTTCAGGCCGGCGTTGTCGGTGGAGTAGCTGCCCGTCGTGGTCGGAAAATCCACCGAGCGCGTGCGGCCCACGGCCACCGGTCCGCCGTCCTCGGCCAGGGTCACGGCCAGTCCCTTGTCCGAGCCGGAGTGGCCCAGGAACGTGCTCCAGAGCAGGCCGTCGGTATCGTCCCGCTCCGTGGCGGAGGCGGTGCCGCGCCAGCGCACGATTCCCGAATCGCCGTCGCCGATCAGGTCTACGGCATTCATCTCGTTGCCCGCGAGGCGGGGTGCGGTCCGGGTTCGCACGTCATCGGAATCGGTCTCGATGCGGTAGTGCAGACCGTCGGGCTCGAGTTGCCAGGTGATGCGGGTGCCGGCGGTCGCCGATCCCTGGACGACGCTCGACCAGGTCGGCGCGCCTCGTTGCCAGCGCCGCGGATCGCGGCCGCGGAAGAAGCTGTACCGGGTCCGCAATTCGCCCTCGCCGAACAACTCGGCGTCGGCAGCGCCCAGCGGCAGGCGGACGACCGTGCCGCCGCCGTCGCCTCGGCCGATGTCGAGGACCACCTCACGCGCCGTGAAGAACACCGTGGCGCCGCCGTTCGACGCGTGGAAGAGCACCTCGTCGGGATACTGGCCACGGTTCTCCACCAGCGGCACCGGCGTGGCCAGGCTGACGCCGACCATGATCACGGTCAGCGCCACGAACAAGGCCGCCACGGATTCACCGTGGCGCGAGGTCGAATTCGAGAATCGCATCATCCGTAAAGTATACCACGCGGGCGACAAGTGCCGCCCTGGAAACCTGCGAAGAGTGTGGTACCGTGGACAGAACCGAGGATGGGAGCATGAATCAACGGACCGCGACCCCGCGACGGCGCCCCTTGCCGCGCCGGTTCTTTGCACGGGACACCGTTCTGGTCGCCCGCGCGCTCCTCGGCTGCACGCTCTGGGTGGATTCCGGCGGCACGCTCTGTGCCGGCCGCGTCGTGGAGGTGGAGGCCTATCTCGACGAGCGTGATCCCGCGAGCCACGCCGGTCGCGGCCGGACGCCCCGGAGCGCCATCATGTTCGGCCAGCCGGGAGTGGCGTACGTCTATCTCGTCTACGGCATGCACCATTGCTTCAACGTGGTCACCGAGACCACCGGGCGAGCCGGCGCCGTTCTCATCCGCGCCGTCGAGCCGCTGGTTGGCGAGGACGCCATGCGGACGCGGCGCGGGAGCAGTCCGGACGCCGAACTCTGCGCCGGGCCGGGGCGGTTGTGCCGGGCGCTGGGCATCGATCTGGCATGGAACGGACTCTCCCTCGGCGGACGGCTCCGATCGGTGGCGAACAAACCCGGACCGGGGCGCGTATGGATCGCCGCCGGCGAACCACCGGCCCAGGTGATCTCTGGTCCCCGCATCGGGATCCGCCGGGCCGTCGAGCGGCCGTTGCGCTTCTGCGATCCGGAGAGTCGCTGTCTCAGCAGGTCTCCGGGTCTCGGGAGTCTTTGACAGGGACGATTCCCGGGATTAAGGTCCACGCTCGGAATTTCGCCGGTATCAACGAACGTCGCGGAGCCGGGGCCAAGGCTTCGCTCGATTCTCCCGCTTCGCGGCGGGAACAAGCCCACGGAGGCTCGACGCCCATGACGACCTTGACCCGATGCGCGGTCCTGGCGGCCGCAATCCTCGTGTTCGGAGCGCTGGCCGCCCCGGCCCAGACCTACCTCGATCTCGAGGGCCAGGTCCACGAGTTCACCCTGGACAACGGTATCCGGTTCCTGGTGGTCGAGGACCACTCCGTGCCGGTGTTCTCCTTCCGCACCGTGGTGCGTGTCGGTAGTGCTCACGAGGTTCGTGGCATCACCGGCATCTCCCACCTGCTGGAACACATGGCCTTCAAGGGCACCAGTGAGATCGGCACCACCGACATCAAGAAGGAGCGCAAGGCCATGGAGGCCGAGGACGCCGCCTTCCTGGCGCTCAAGGACGAGCGCAACAAGGGTGTCAACGCCGATCCCGAGAAACTGGCGGAGCTTGAGGCAGCTTACGAGGCCGCCAAGGATGCTGCCCGCGAGTTCGTGGTCAGCAATCAGTACGGCGAGATCGTGGAGAAGAACGGCGGCGTGGGCATGAACGCGTCCACGTGGACCGATTACACCCAGTACTTCTACAGCATGCCCAGCAACCGGCTGGAGCTGTGGGCCTATCTCGAGGGCGCGCGCATGTCGGACATCGTGCTGCGCGAGTTCTACACCGAGAAGGAGGGGCCGGTCACAGAGGAACGCCGCATGCGGGTGGACAACAGCCCCATGGGTAAGCTCTTCATGGAGCAGTTCCAGAACCTGGCCTTCGAGGCGAGCGGCTATCACCACTCGACCATCGGCTATCGCGCCGACCTCGACAACATCTCCCGCTCCGACGGTCGGGAATACTACGACCGGCACTACGTCGGTCCCAACATCACCATCGCCGTGGTCGGCGACGTGGATGCCGCTACCGTCGAGTCGTTCGCCCGCAAGTACTTCAAGAACGTCCCCGACGGCGAGTACCACGAGATGGAGACCTACGAGCCCGACCAGCTCGGCGAGAAGCGCATGAACGTGGCGCAGGACGCCCAGCCCTTGCTGCTCATGGGCTACAAGATCGAGAACATCGAGCACCCCGACTGGCCGGTCTACCAGGCCATCGCCGACATCCTCGGCCAGGGCCGCACCAGCCGCCTCTACACCGAGGCCGTGAAGAACCAGCAGAAGGCCGTGCAGTGCGTGAGCTTCGCCGGCTATCCCGGTGTCCGCTGGCGCACGATGATGGCCATCATGGGCATCCCCGCCAAGGACGTGTCCGCCGCCGAACTCGAGGCGATCGTGGACTCGGAGATCCAGCGTCTGGTAGACGAGGGCGTCACCGAAGAGGAGCTGGCCGGCGTGAAGCAGCGCGCCCGTGCCGACTTCATGCGCGGTCTCGACAGCAACAATGGTCTGGCCGGGCAGCTGGCCATGACCCACGCCATGACCGGCGACTGGCGCCACCTGTTCCGCGAGGTCGAGCAGCTCGAGGCCGTCACCGTGGAGGACATCCAGCGCGTGGCAGCCGAGATCTTCACCGACAACAACCGCACCGTGATCCTGAGTGAAAACCTGGAATCCTAGCCGCCAAGATCTCGTCGAGTAGACGAGTGGCATCGAAAGGACGTGTGATGAAGACGACGCACAAGACCCTGATGCTCCTGGCGGCCGTCGCCGTGGTGGCCCTGGCCGTGACCGCGGCCGGCGCCAAGGAGCCCTGGGAGAAGATCAAGATCCCCGAGTTGAACTCCGTCGAGATGCCGGAGTACGAGCGAGTGGAGCTGCCCAACGGCATGATCCTCTACCTCGCCGAGGACCATTACCTGCCCATGATCGAGCTGTCGGCTCAGATCATGGTGGGATCGATCTACGATCCCGCCGACAAGCTCGGGCTGGCGACGATGACCGGCAGCGTGCTGCGCACCGGTGGCGCCGGCGATCGCGCGGGTGACGACATCGACGCCCTCGTGGAAGCGCGCGGCATGGAAGTCGAGACCTGGGTCGGCCAGTCCACGGGCGGCGCCTACCTGAACTGCCTCAACGAGGACGTCGATCTCGGTCTCGAACTGCTGGCCGACATCCTCATGCGACCCCAGTTCGCCGACGAGAAGATTGACCTGGCGAAGTCGGAGCAGAAGGCGGTCATCAGTCGCCGCAACGACGAGCCGCTGCAGATCGCCATGCGCGAGGCGCCCAAGGTGCTGTTCGGGCCGGACCACCCGCTGGCTCGCCACCCGGAGTACGACACCATCGCCGCGGTGACCCGCGCGGACATGGAGCAGTTCCATGCCGCGTACTTCCACCCCGACCGCATGTACCTGGTGGTGATCGGTGATTTCGCGACCGCCGACATGAAGCAGCGTATCGAGACCGTCTTTGCGAGTTGGGAGCGGTCCACCACGCCGCTGCCCGCCGATCCGGAGATCCCGGCGCTGCCGCGTACGGTGAACGTGGCGGCCAAGGACGGGCTGACCCAGGCCACCGTGCTGCTGGGCCAGAAGGGTATCCGCAACGACCATCCGGACTACGCCGCCCTGCGCGTGGGCGCTCAGATCCTCGGCGGCGGCTTCTCGAGCCGGCTGTTCAAGGAGATCCGCTCCAACCAGGGACTGGCCTACGCCGTGGGCGCGGCTCCCGGCACCGGCTGGCGGTTCCCCGGCACGTTCATGGCGTACACCATCACCAAGAACGAGACCGTGGAAGCGGCGGCAAAGGCGATTCTGGCCGAGATCGAGCGCATGCTCGCCGAGCCGGTCAGCGAGGCCGAGCTGCAGTTCGCCAAGGACATGATCCTCAACAGCGAGGTGTTCAGCTACGACACCAAGCGCGAGATCCTCGACCGCATGGTGCGCTTCGAGATGTACGGCTACCAGCCGGACTTCCTGCAGCAGTACCAGGCCGCGGTGAAGAATCTCACGCCGGCCGAGATCCACACGGCGTGCCAGAACAACTGGACGCCCGACGATCTCAGCATCCTGGTGGTCGGTACGCCGGCCGAGTTCGATGGCGACCTGAGCGTCTTCGGAACGGTCAACGAGATCGACATCACCATCCCGGCGCCCAAGCCGATGCTGGTGATTCCCGCCGCCACCGCCGAGAGCCTGGCCGCCGGTGCGGCACTGATGACGGCGCTGCGGGACGGGTCCGGCGGTGCGGCGTACGGCACGCTGAAGAGCTACCGCGAGGTGGACGAGCTGAACGCCAACATCCAGGGTATGGACCTGACCTTCACCATCGAGACCACCGTGGAGAAGCCCGACCGCATGCACGTGATGCAGAAGACTCCCTTCGGCAACATGACGCAGGTGCTGGACGGCGACACGGCCTGGACATCGTCGATGCAGGGCACTCAGGACGTGACCGGCGACGACCTCACCGATATGAAAAACCAGCTGCTCACGACGCGGTTCGCCATCCTGGCCGACCTCGACGCAGTACAGTGCCAGGCGCTCGCACCCATGGATGTCGAAGGTGCGGCGTGCACGCCGGTCAACGTCACCGTGGGCGACGAGAGCCAGGTCTTCTTCCTGGCCACGGACACGGGTCTGATCCGGATGATCCAGGATCAGTCCACCAACCCGGTGACCCGCAGCCCGGCAACGCGCAAGGTCTACGTGGACGAGTATGCCGAGATGGACGGCTTCCAGGTCCCCAAGTCCCTGCGCCTCGTTTATGACGACGAACAGTTCGGAACCATCACCGTGACCTCCTTCGAGGCGAACCCGAAGGTGGACCCGGCCCTGTTCCAGAAGTAGACTTACTGGCAGCTCACGCTGGTGTGACGGGCGGTGCCGTGGGGCGCCGCCTGTCGCGTACAGGCCGAGATCCGGGAAAGCGGCAGACATGAACCGATCGGGACTCGCCATCTTGCTGATCTGCGGCTTCGCCCTCGCCGGCGCAGCTCAGGCCCGCGAACGTGTGGCTGTTCTCGAGCTCGCGAATCCGGCGGGTCTCACCGCCCAGGAGGTGGGTTACCTCACGGACCTCGTTCGCGACGCCGCCCGCGAGAATCTCCGCCGCGACACCTTCCTCATCATGACCCGCCAGAACGTCCAGGACCTGATCGGTGATCAGTCCCTCTCAGATTGTATCGGCGATTGTGCCGTCGAGACCGGACGCAACCTCGGCGCGGCCTACGTGGTGGCCGGAGAGGTGATCCGCTTCGGCACGTCGCTGCGCGCGAGCCTGTCGCTCCACGAGACGGCCTCGGGCAACCTGGTCGAGATCGAACAGGTGCGGGGCGATACCGTGGAGGATCTGGAATCCCAGCTGGGCATCCTGGGCGAGACGCTGTTTCTCCCATTGCGACAGCAGTACGGGGCCGCCGATTCCCCGGTCTACGGCACCATCGAGATCGGCGAGCCGGATTGGGACGATGCCATCCCGCTGGCCACACCGGCCAGCCTGGACACCGGCAAGCAGCTGATGCGTGCGCTCCGGGAGCGGACGGGCGGCGCGTCCTACGACGGGATCCGAAGATTCCGCCAGGTGGGCGAGTTGCAGGCCACGATCCAGGGCAGGGACCTTGCATTCCATCTCGAATCCACGGTGATTCCGCCCGAGCATTACCATCGATCCGAGAAGACGTCCCTCGGCACCTTCGCACGGGTCCTCGCCGGCGCCGAGGCCTGGTCCGTATCGCCGGGAGGCACGCGGGAACTGACCGGCGAGGATTTCCGCCGCCTGCAGGACGAGGTCCGCAACGAGTGGATCGTGATCCTGCGGGACCTGGAATCGGCGCGCTGCCAGTCCCTGGAGCCGCGCCGGCTCGACGGCGTCATGTGCCACCCGGTGCGGGTGACGGTGGGCCGCAAGAGCCAGGTATTCTTCCTGGATTCCGAGACGGGGCTGGTCCGGATGGTTCGCGTGCAGGAGATCCATCCCGTGACCAACGATCCCACCCTCTGCACCATCCACGTGGACACGTACGTGGAGCAGGGACGGTTCCGGGTACCCGGCCGGACACGGATCACCTACGACAATGAGGACTTCGGCGTCTACACGCTGACATCCCTGGAGATCAATCCCGAGGTGGACCGGTCCCTGTTCCGGAAGTAGACTCCGACGCGCGTCGCCCGTGGATTTCGGGGATCGGCGTGAAATCGCCGTTGTCGGCTCTGCTGGTTCAATGGGATGGGTGAACAAGAAGAGTGGCTGCTTCAAGGTCCGCCCGGGTCATGAGGAAATGCGCGCGTTCCACGGGCCCCGA
>PIVY01000263.1 GCA_003353795.1 bacterium | reverse complement strand
CAGCAGCGCCAGGCCAGTCAGGAGCATGATCAGAGAGCGGCGAATCGAGCGGTGATGCGATGCAGGCATGAGGAACCTCAGGCAGGGGGCCAGGTTGTCGGGGTAGCCAGGTCACGTCCGCGGCGTGGATCGACCCACGCCGCGCTCTATCAGATAGCTTCGTAACAGATCACTTCGAGGACGGGCGAATCTTCACTGGACATCTCCACGCCTTGCTGACTGAACCAGGCATCGAGTCCGCCGATGACCACGGCGATGCGGCCGTCGGCCATGAGGTGCAAGCCGTCGCGGCCCGGATCGCCGGGCATCTCGAGGGCCAGCTGATGGGTGAACCGACCGTCGGCGTCGAACACGTCGAGCAGCGCGAAGGCGCCCTCGGGACGTTCATTGGCCGGCGTGCGTACCCAGACCTCGCCATTGGGCCGGACCCACATGGCCTGGATCACCGGTTCCTTGTCCTCCACCGTGACGCCGCGCAGCGGCACGCCGTAGTTGGCGCCGATGGCTTCCTGGACCTTGGTGGCGATGGTCGTCTCTTCGGCGGTGCGCTTCGGCGCGGACACCGGTCGACCGAACTCCCGCAGCAGCGAACCGTCCGGCGCGTGGACCTTGACGGCGTAGATGTCGCGTCCCGGCGCCACGTAGACCCGGCCGTCCGGATCGATGTCCATGCGCCCCATCCAGACGAAATCCATGGCGGCCTCGTCGAGGCGGAAGTCGGCATAGTTGACCGTGTACGTCTTCTCCAGGTAGACCGTCTCTTCGGCGCCTTCTGGATCGCAGCCCGAGAGGAAGAACGTCTGATGGGCCTCGGGCCCGCTCTGGTTGAAGCGGATGCCGGTAAGCAACATGCCGGACGGAGCGGTGCGTCCGCCCACCAGCACGACGAACGCGCTGGACTGGCCGACGGGTTGGTACTGGGTCTGGCCGCCGGGCGTGCCGTCGGAATTCAGGTAGACGAGCTTGCCCGGACCTTCCTGCGCCATGACGAGCCGACCGTCGGGAACATAGAACGTGTCCGACGGGTCGCGCACCTCGCCGGGGCCCTCGCCCTCACGACCGAGTGTCTGCAACCACTGGCCGTCGGCGCTGTAGACCTGCACGTGGGCCTGCTGATTGTCGAGTACGAGCACCTTGCCGTCAGCGCCCGAGATCACGCGCTGGACGCTGCCGAAGAAGACGTCGTCGTCGTCGCCGCCGGCGCGCCAGGTCTCGGTGAGCGTGACGGTCTTCTGACCGCCAGGCGGGGTGGCGGGATTCTCGATGATGCCTGCCACAGAATCTGCGGCGAAGAGTGCGAGGAGCGCGAGAGCGGAAACGCGCGCGATCATGGTCGACTCCTAGGGGTTGTCGGCGACCCTGAGGCCGACGATTTCGAGAGGGGCGGCGTCGTCGAACTCCGCTTCCTCATCATCTGAACTGGATCCGCGCATGGCGGCCATGGCATCGGCGTGGCCCTTCACCAGGACGAATCGGCCGTCTCCCAGCGGAAACAACGCGTCCCGAGCGGCCACGCCCTCGCATGCTACGGCGATCTGGCGGGTGAAGTTGCCTTCGGAGTCGAGGACGTCGTAGGTCACCAGCACGCCCTCCGGCTGGTCCTCGGCACTGCGGCTCGTACGAATCCAGACATCACCGTCGGGCATGGCGTACAGGCCGCGGATCGCCGGCACCGTATCCGACACCTCGACCTCGAGACTCGATGCGCCTCCGCCACGTCGCCCGCGGCGGAATCGGCTGAATCGCGTCCGTACGGCTTCCTTCTCGTCCTCGGTGCGCTGGCGGGTGGTGAATGCCCGGGTCACGGTGCGCTCGAGGCCGTCGGCACCGTGGAACTCCAGGCGGTACTCGTCCCGTTGGGGGGCCACGATCACGCGACCGTCCGCGGTGGCGGTCCAGCGATCCTGACCGGCCCACTCGCTGTCCAGCTCGGACACGACACCGCCGCGCAGGTCGCGCTGGCGCTCCTCGCGGTAGAAGATCCGGCCCACCGTGCCGTCGTCCGCCAGCTCGGCGATCCAGAGATCCATGAGGAAGGTCTCGTCCCGCCGGGTCATCCGGCGGCCGGCCGCGACCAGGCGATCGTCGGCCAGGCGGATATCCGCCAGCATGAGGCGCCCGCCCTCCTCGGCCCAGCGCGGTACGATGTCACCGGCCGGCAGCCCGGTCTGGTCCACCTTGACCACGCGTCCCGGCATGAGCTGGACCAACCCGACGGTGCCGTCGGGCAGCGGCAACACACCGCCGAGGCGTGTGACCTCGCCGGGGCCCTCGCCCTGCCGTCCCAGTACGCCGACCAGTTCTCCGTCGGCGGACACCACATTGATCTGCATGAGCTGAACGTCGGCCAGCAGCACGTTGCCCTCGTCGTCGACGGCCACGGCGTCGATGACACCGAAGAAGACGTCTTCGTCGTCGTCGCCACCCAGTCGCCAGGCCGCCTCGAGGGTCACGGTCTCGATACCTTCACGGGGATCGGCGCCGTTGGCAATCTCCACGGGGGGCATGGGCGGTATGGCCCACGCCACCACCGGAACGGTGAGAGCACAGAGAATCAGCAGGATCGGCATTCGGGTCATGATCTCGTCCTCGGGAAGTGATTCCGGCGACCTCCAGGCCGCCGGAAATCATAATTCAGCGAGTGATGATTGACCCCTACAAAACGCGGTAACAGATGATTTCCATCGGTTCGGCTTCGTCGTCCTGGCCGGCGCCCATGACCGAGAGCACGGCATCCCAGAAGCCGGTCACCATGACCGCATACCCGTGATCGGTCATGAAAAGGAGGTCGGTTCCCGGCTTGCCGGGCACCTTGGCGACCACCTGCTTGAGGTATTCGCCGTCGGGCGAGAACACGTCCCAGGCCGTGAAGGTGCCCTCCGGCGGCACGTACATGGCGCGGCTGGTGGTCACCCAGTAGGTGCCGTCGGCGGCGCAGTGGACGCCCCAGATATCCTGCTCGTACTCGGCGATCTCGCGACCGGAGCCGGGCGGCAACTGCTGCGACTGCGCTTCGATCATCTTCTGGAAGCGTTCGGTGATGGCCTCGTTGCGCTTCCAGCTATCATATTCTCGGCTGAAGGTGCGCTCGAGGGTGCCGTCGGGAGCATAGACGCTCACCACGTAGTCGTCGCGGGGTTCGCCGATGACCACGCGTCCGTCGGGGGCGACGCCCATGCGCCACCACACGAAGTCGCTTTCGATCTCGCGCATGACGAAGCTGCTGTCGAAGGTCCAGTGCACGTCCTTGGTATGGTACTCGGCCAGCATGGCGCCGGTGCGGTCGTAGCTGCGCACGAAGTGGTGACGGTCCATGGACAGTTCGGCCTGATTGAAGGCGATGTCGATACCGGACACCACGAGGTTGTCGCCGGCGCAGCTGGCGTTGATCAAAACGGCGAAGCCGCCCGCCGCCGCGTCACCCACGGCGATGTCGCCGGCCGGCGTGCCGTCCAGGTTGAGGCAGACCAGCTTGCCCGGGAAGGTCTGGGCCACGCCGATGGCGTCGCCGCCGGGCAGGAAGGTCATCTGCTGGGCATTCTGGAACTCACCGGGGCCCTGACCCTGGCGACCGAGGGTGCCCACCATCTCGCCCTCGGGGCTGAAGACCTTGATCTCCATGAGCTGGGCGTCCAGGACGTAGAGATTGCCATCGGCGTCCGTCTTGACGCTGGTGACGATGCCCATGAGAACCTCGTCATCGTCTTCGCCGCCCCGCCGCCAGATCTCCTCGAGCTGCAGCTCTTCGACGCCGCCGGCGGGTTCGGCGCCGTTGGCGACATGGGGGACGTCGGCCAGGACGGTCGGTGCGACGAGTGCGGCAAGCACGCAGGCAATGGTCAGAGTTCGCAAGATCATGATCGAATCTCCTGGGTTTGGTTGTCGGGGACGCGTCCGATACACCAGGTCGCGACCGGCTATTCTCGGCGTCCTATTCGCCTCGCGCGCCTTCTTCGGAGGCCCAGACCACGGCGCGGCTCCAGGCCTGACTGAAATCGAGGCCGCCGGACACCGGCAGCGCCGGATCCAGGATCATGCCCCTTGACCGCAACACTTCCCGCAGGACCGCGCCCTGATCGCCGGGCCGCAGCTCGTCGGGGAACCAGATCCAGCTCATGGGCATGTCGGTGGGCAGATCGAACCAGGGCGGCGGCATCTGTCCCGGCGGAAGGCCCGGGTACGGGACGAAGTTCATACCCGTGATCAGGAGTGCGGCGGCCACTGCGTCGGGTTGAACGGCGGCCAGCTCGAGGGCCGTGGCTGCCAGTAGATCGACGCCGGCGAGGTGGACCGTGTCCACGGACACGAACTCCCGCAACCAGTCGATCAGGTGCAGGCTGGCCCGGTGAGCCGTGTCGGAGGCGCGGATGGGACCGAGGTGGGC
>PIVY01000099.1 GCA_003353795.1 bacterium | reverse complement strand
GCCTCATCATCCGAATCGAACAGGAACGTACGGGCCAGCAAGCGGCCAAGATGCGGCAGCTCGCCCAGGTCGCCGCGCACCACGTCGCCGGCAGCCTTGCCGCCGGTCGGCGGTGTACCGACCGTCGCTGCGACATCGCCCGTCGGGCAGAGAAACGCCGCCTGACCGAATCGACCTTAACGCAACTCGCGCACCAGATCCACGGCCACGCCCGGCTGGGTCACCACCACGGCGTCGAGCATCTCGCCGAGCAGCGTCTCGAAGGCGCCGGTCCAGGCTTCTTCCACCTGCAGGCGGTCCGCGAGGCTGCCCGCGACGTCGTCACGATCGCCATGGGTGGTCAGCACGTGGCGGGCGCCCTGCCCGTAGCCCTCGTAGTCCTCCTGCAGGCGCTGCATGACCTCGAGCCGACCGGCTGCCGATTCGCGGCGTCCGGTGGCCATGGAGATGTCGTGCTGGATCTCCTGCGCCTTCATGTCGAGATCGGTGAGACGGCGCTCGGTGGCCGCGAGATTCTCCAGGAGCTCGCGCCGCCGCGTGGCCAGCGTGTCGCGCTGCTGGCGCCCCTCGGATCGCTTGCCGTCCGACTCGGCCAGGTCGGTATCGAGTTGCTGCTCTTCCTCGTCCAGCAGGGTCAGGCGCTCCTGCCGGTTCTCGCGCTTGATCTGCAGCTCGCGCAGGCGGCTCTTGCTGGCCGCATCGCTCTCGATGAACTGGAGATTCTGCTGCACGGCCTCCTCGAGTGCACCGCGATCGTCGACCAGTCGCGCCTCCAGTACCTGCAGTTCCTCGGACCGCGCGATGAGCTGCTCGGAGGCTCCGGCCACCTCCTGCGCCAGCTCGCCGAGCCGCAATTCCAGCGACTCGATCTGCTCGGCGATCTGCGAGCGTTTCCCGGCAGCTTCGTCGGCGGCGGTGTCAGCTTCCTGGCAGCGACGCTTGGACTCGGCGATGCGCTGCTCCAAAACGGACACCTGCCGTTCGCTCTCCTCCAACTGCTCCTCGAACGCGTGCAGCGACTCTTCCAGCTGCCGACGCTCTTCCTCGCGCTCGTCGACCAGCGGTCGCTGGGCTTCGATCCCCGCGCGGAGTTCGTTGAGCTCGCCGCTGTCCGCCTCGGACAGTGTTCGCAGCTCCTGACTCCGATCGGTGATCTCCACCTCGCGCTTGTCGAGCCCCTCGCGACGCCGCTGCGCCAGACTCAGGTCCAGCGAGCGGATCTCGCCGAAGAGCCGCTTGTGACGCCTCGCCTTGCCCACCTGCCGCTGCAGCGACCGCACCTCGCGGCCGATCTCCTCGACGATGTCGTCGAGGCGCAGCAGGTCCTGGCTGGTGCGGTCGAGCTTGCGCTGGGTCTCCTTGCGGCGCGCCTTGTACTTGGTGATCCCCGAACCCTCTTCGAGCAGCCGCCTCAGCTCGTGATTGTTCTCGTTGAGGATCTGCTTGATCATCGACTCCTCGATGATCGAGTAGCTCGTGTTGTTGACCCCAGAGTCCCACAGCAGGTCGCGCAGGTCCTTGAGGCGGCAGAGTGAGCCGTTGAGGTAGTAGTCGCTGGTGCCGTCGCGGGTCACGCGCCGCTTGATGGCCACCTCGTCGTACTCCACCGGCAGACGACCGTCGTCGTTGGTGAAGGTGATGGTGACCTCGGCCATGCCCACGGGCTTGCGCTTGGTGGTGCCCTTGAAGATGACGTCGTCCATCTTGCCGCCACGCAGGGTCTTGGCCGACTGCTCGCCGAGCACCCAGCGGACCGCGTCCACCACGTTGCTCTTGCCGCAACCATTGGGACCGAGAACGGCGGTGATTCCCTCGTCGAAGGTCAACACAGTGCGGTCGACGAACGACTTGAAGCCTTGCAGCTCGATGCGCTTGAGTTTCACGAACGGGTCCTTCCCGGGTCGTGCGATGGCGTCGGGGCGGCGACGGTCTCGCGAGCGGTGGCGAAGGTCGCGCTAGATGCGCGCCGGCACCACCCAGTCATGCTTCAGTTTGGCTTTCAAACCGTCGACGGCACTCTTGGCGCCGGCGCGGTCTGCGAAACTTCCCACGTACACGCGGAACCAGCGGCCCTTGCCCTCGATGTCCACGGTGCGGTACTCGGCGCGGATCCCCCGGCGCGCCAGTTCACGGATCTCGGCCTCGGCCAGATCCAGCTCGGGGAACGAATAGAGCCACAGCGCCCAGCCGTCCTGCCCCACGGGCAACTGGAAGGCTGCCATGTCCAGCGCAGCCGGCGCTGCACCCTGCTCGACTTCGGCCTCGGGCTCCGGCTCGGGCAGCTCAACCGCCGGCGTCGTATCCGCGGCCGTGCCACCAGCCGGCGCGTCGGGCGTCGTCATGCCCACTTGCACGTGTTCGGGCGAATCGTCGACGTCCGTCTGCGCGTCCGACGGCGGCAGAGTCGCAGGCGGCTGATCTCCCGGTTCGTCGCCTCCGTCCACCACCCCGTCGGTGGGATTCGCCACCGGACGGACGGGCGCCGGATCGGCAGACTGCTGCTCCGGAGAACCCGTCCGGGAATCCATGCGTGCCGAGGCAACATTCTGCTCACCATCACCATCGGCGCCGCCACGCTGACCCGCGAGGAAGACGCCCAGCATGATCAAGCACGCCACGGCAACCACCGCCGCGAACACGAAGATGCCGGAGCTGCGCCGACTCGATTTCTTCGGGCTGGGGCGATCATCCGGTTCATCGGCCGGAGCCGGTATTTCGACCGTCGCAACCGCAGGACCCGGCGCCGCTTCCGGCACGATCTCGGTCTCGAACTCTGTTTCGGTCTCCTCCTCGGCTTCGGTTTCGATCGCCGATTCGAGATCGACGTCGATCTCGGGCACCGGCGGGATCGCCGCGGCCTCGACCACGGATTCCTCCGCATCCTCCGGCGGCAGCGGGGCCAGTCCATCCTCGCGATCATCCTCGCGCAGCTTCACCTGGATGGCCGAGAACTCCTCGACGCCATATCCCAGCAATACGTCCGGCCGCGAACCCATGCGATCCAGTTCGGTGATGACCTTCTCGGTATCCGCGGCGCTGCGCGAGAGCAGATCCCAACAGAGCAATTTTATGTGCGAGGCCTCGAACCAGGGCTGCGATCGCAGCTTCGCCGGCAGCACCAGAACCAGATCGTCGGCCTGGCGGCGCAAGCGGGCCAGCAGGTCGGCCACCTCGTCGGGGGTCACACCCGTGGGCGCGAAACTGCCCACACCCAGCACCGAACCGCGCCGATTGTCCGAGGGCAGGGGATCACTGGCCGCGTGCAACGAGGCGCCGAAGCGCACCATGTCGATCCAGCCCTCCATCTCGTTGCGTCCGAGCCAGCGCGTGATGCGGGATTCCTGCTCGTCGCCGTCCACCAGCACCACGGCCTGGCCGCGGTCGGCCAGGATGCGGGCGATGGCCAGGCCGGCCGCCGCCGCACCCGGACCCGATCCCGGAGATTCCATGACGGCCCAGACCCGAGGCGCCGAGCGCCCGCTCATGGCGGCGTCGACCTGGGTCTCGAACGACGAGTCGCGACTGTAACGCGCGACCTCGTCCCAGACACCCTCGCCGCCGTGAAGGTCGAGTTCTGCCAGGTTCAGCCCGGTGCTCAGGATGTCCAGGCCACCCGGGCGCACGTCAAGGGTTCCATCACTCATGACTGCTCACCTCGCCTGCTTCCATACACGTCACGTCGTGTGTTCCTCTTCGAGTTTCGACCAGGCGGACCGCATGGCGTCGATCACCGCGGGATACTCGGCCGGCATCACCGTTCGCAGGTCGATGCCGAGTCCGTCCTGGGAGATTCGCCCCACCAGCGCCGGGTCCCCCTCGCGGAGAATCTGATGCACCCGTTCGAGCTGGTCGTGCGGCCCTCGCCACTGCACCAGCCGGGTCTCGACTTCCGCGTCGGAGAAGCTGCCTCCGCCCACACTGGCCTTGGCCGCCGCCGTCTGCACGGTCCAGCTGGCGGGCTGGTCGGCAGCCAGATCCTCGGCGAGTCTCACCGCGGCCGCATCCATCTCCGGCACGGGTCGCGCAAGGTGCTGCAGGGTCGGGAGCGCCGGCACGTCCTCCGCCTCCAGGTACAAGGTCAGCACGGCGTCGAGAGCCGCCAGCGTGGTTTTATCCACGCGCAATGCCCGACGCATGGGATGCTGCCGCAGCGCCGCGATCTCCTCGCGCGAACCCAGCACGATGCCAGCCTGGCACCCGCCGAGGAGCTTGTCGCCGCTGCAGGTGATGAGGTCGGCTGCGGCAGCCACGTCCTCACTCAGCATGGGCTCGGGCGGCAGTCCCAGTTCGGCGAAGGGAAACAGAGCCCCGCTGCCGGCGTCGTAGACCAGCTTGCACTGCTTGCGGCGACATGCGGCGGCAAGATCCGCCACGCCCACTTCCTCGGTGAAACCCGCCACGGTGAAGTTGCTGCGATGCACCTTCATGACCGTGGCGCCAGGCTCCATGTGCTCCTCGTAATCGGCCAGGCTCGTACGGTTGGTGGTGCCGACCTCAACGAGTTGGCAATGGGTCTCGGCCAGGATCTCGTGCAGGCGGAAACTGCCGCCGATGGCCACCACCTCGCCCCGCGAGAGCACCAGCTTGCCGCCCCTGGTGGCGTGGCGCACGGCGAGCCAGACCGCCGCGGCGTTGTTGTTGATGACCAGCGCATCCTCGCTGCCGGCCAGCAGCGCGAGCTTGGCCTCCACCTTGCGGCCGCGATGACCCCGCTTGCCGGTTCCGAGCACGAACTCCAGATCACTGTTGCCCGCCGCCACCTCCACCGCCCAGTCGACGGCCCGCTGCGGCCAGTTCGACCGGCCGAGGTTGGTGTGGACCACCACACCCGTGGCGTTGATCACCCGGCGATGGGCCGGCCCGGCGAGGTCGGTCACCGCTTCGCCGATGCGCCGGCGCGCCTCGGCGGCCAGTTGCTCGCGATCGGCAGCCACCACACCGGCGTCCTTCACCAGATCGCGGCGCAGTCCGTCGACGACCTGCTGCACCAGGCGCGTGACCCAGGCGCGGCGGCGCCCGCGGGCGAGGTCGGCAATCTCGGGATGGTCCAGAAGCGCCCCAACCGGGGGCAGTTCTCGAAGCAGGGGATGCGGCATGCGGTCGTGTTCCTCGGGATACGCGCGCCAGGGCGACTCTGGGCCGCTTCCTGCGGCCCTACGACGGGGTCCATGAGCCCCGCGTGGCGCAAAAAGGTATCAGACCCCGCGGCGGATGTCCAGGCGGCCAGCCCCTCGGTGTGGACAGGCACCTCCCGCTCTCGTAATCTGCTCGAAACCTGGAGGGCTCTCACGTTGATAAAACGTCACTTACAGATCATGGCCCTGGGCGCACTGGTGCTGCTCGTGAGCCTGGCCGGATGCGCGTCCCAGCAGGCCGTACCCCGCGACCCGGCAGACGTCCCGGGGTACCTCAACGCGCCGCCCGACCTGGCCGACGTCGACCCCGCTCCCCTGCTCGGTCGCCGCATCCTCCTGGACCCCGGCCACGGCGGCTTTTTCCGGGGCGCCGTGGGCGACGACGGCCTCAGCGAGGCCGAGGTCAATCTGGGCGTGGCGCTCTATCTCCAGGGACTGCTCCAGTGGGCCGGCGCCGAGGTCTTCATGACCCGCACCGCCGACGTCGATTTCCTCTCGCCCGCCGACAGCACGCTCAGCAGCGACCTCTCCCACCGCGTGGCCATGGCCGATTCGCTGCTGCCCGACGTGTTCCTCTCCATCCACCACAACAGCACCGCGCAGCGCGACCCCGACATCAACGAGACCCAGACCTACTACCCCCTCGGACGCGACGGCGCCGATCTGGATCTGGCCCGCGCCGTCCATCGCCAACTGGTGCGCGCGCTGGAGATCGAGCCCGCCAAGATCCTGCCCGGCGGGTTCCACGTGCTGCGCAACGCGCCAGTACCGGCGGTGCTCGGCGAGCCGGCCATGATCTCCAATCCCGTGATCGAAGGGCGGCTATCGCTGGCAAGAAGCCTGGAACTGGAGGCGAGCGCGTATTTCCTGGGTTTGCGGGACTACTTCGCCACGGGGATGCCGCACTGGGTGACGGATCTTCCCGACACGTTGACTCCTCTGAACATGGACGCCCGCTGGACCTTCGACCCTGGAGCGCCCCAGGCCCCGACGCTGGATCCCGCGTCGCTGCAGGTGACCGTCGACGGCCGGCCCATCCCCTACGTCCTGCTGCCCGACGGACAGGGATTCTCGATCGAGAATCCGGCGCAGCACCGCGGTAGCCGGCTCGTGATCCGCGGCCGCAACCTGGCGGGCCGGACGGCCCCGGATCGTGTCCACGGATTCGATCAGCTGGGGCTCGGCACCTGGTCCACCGCATTCTTCGCCGAATCCGGACCGCCGCCCCGGCGAGGCGTGTTGACCTACGCCCATTCGACGACGTCGCTCGCAACATTCGGCCCGGTTCTGTTCTCGCACCGTGACCGCGCCGCGGCCGGCCAGCCGCTGCCCACTTTCCCGGGCCGCCGCGGCTGGCTCCTCATCGAGGCGGCGCCAGCGGATCTGACCGAGCACGTCATTGCCAGGCGGCTCGAGCAGGGCGAAACGTTCGCCGTGAGCGACAGTCGGCCGGAGATCTACGGCCTTCCTCCCGGCGTGGAATGGATCTGGCTGGATGCGCCCGCTGACATCTGGCCTGACAGCGCGATACCCGGCGGCGCCTGGCGTTCGCGCATGGTGCGGGACAGCGGCCTGGCCGGCTTCGGTCGCACCGATTGGCCGGTGGCCACCCGGACACTCGACGACGTCTTCTGGCTGGAGGCGGCGGGAGCCTCGCCCCTGGTCCTGGAACCCGGCGTGGCCGCTGCGGCGCCCGAGTCGCTGACCTGGATACCGCTGCTCCCCGACCTCATCGGCAAGCGCGTGGCGCTCGATCCGCGCGGCGGCGGCACCGACGACCAGGGCCTCGGCCCCCTCGGCGCGCGCGGCAGTGAGCTCAACCTCCAGGTGGCAGAACGGCTGGCCGCCCTCCTACGAGGCGCCGGCTGCGAGGTCGCAATGCTGCGCGAGGCCGAGATCTTCGTTCCCGACCCCGAACGCGTCCGCCGCGCCGACGCCCACGGCGCCGACCTCTACCTCGCCATCGGCCGCGGCGAGCCGGGGGTCCGCCACCACCACGGCAGCACCGTCGGCACGCCATGGGCCGCGAGTTGCGCCGCCAGCCTTGCGCCCCTGGTCCCGGACACCGTGGCCGTCGCCGCCGCCTACGATTACGTCCTTCGCCACACCGCCTGCCCGGCCATCGTGGTCGACCTCGAATCGCCGGCCAACACCGCAGTCGAGAGCCGCCTCACCGACCCGGCCTGGCAGGACGCTGTCGCCCGCGCCCTCTTCCGCGGCACCGTCGCCATGCTTCAGCCGGACGCCCCGTTCCTCGCCGTGACCGACCTGCTCGACATCCTCGGCGACCGCGCCATCCCGCGCGATCGCCTGGACCTCGTGCGCCTCGACGGCAACCTATCCTGGCTACCGCCGTCTGGACAGGTCACCGGGGCGCCCTTACCGTCATGGAGTGCCGACGATCCCGGTCTGCCCGTCCGGGGCGACCACCACGTGATCGAGCTCCGCGCCGGCCCCCACTGGCAACTCTGGACCCTGGATCGCGTGCCCGGTGGACAATGGCATGGCCGAGTACTCCTGGAGAACCGCTGACCGAGGCACCTTCATGGTCCCGCCGTCCTCAAAGCACGATTCCAACCGCCCCGTGGGCGAGGATCAGCGACTGCTGTCCCCCACCAGCGTGGCCGAACGCGACCAGGTGGGCAAGCGCCTGCTCTGGGCATTGCCGGTGGCCGTGGGATTGCTGGCGCTGTTGACTCTCCTGGGCCCCAGCGCCGAGGAAGTGGAGCGCAAGTTCACGCCCTACGGCGCCGACGGTCCGTTGCGGATCATGCCCGAGATCGCCATCGAGGAAGGCATCGATCCCACGCAGCAACGGGCCCGCCAGGAGGTGGCGCCGCCGCCGCCCGCGCCCGAGTATCAGGTGGAGCCGGAGAAGTCCTACGAGGACGCCGAGGAGGTCAACCCGCAGCTGGTCGAGGAGACCGCCCCCATCACCGATACCGGCGAGACCTCCGACGCCCCGGTATCCGAGGTGCAGACCACCGAGAGCGACGGCGACGCCGCGGTGGACCTGCTCATGCCCAGCCAGAATGCCGACTCGGATTTCATCATCACCAAGCTGGTGCGCCCGCTGTATCCCGTGCGGGCCAGCCAGTCCGACCGCATGCGACCGCTGATCACCGTGACCGCGGCGTTCTTCGTCAACGAGCAGGCGGACGTGGTGGCGATCATGATCCAGAGCAACGACGGCGGACCGGAGTTCGCCGAGTCGGTGCGCAACGCCATGAATCAGTGGGAATTCAAGCCCCGCCTGCGCGAAGGGGTGCCGCCCAGACCGCGGTGGCTCGTGGTGACCTGGCGATTCCGCAGTCCGTTCACCGGTCTCGGGGGCTGACCGGATCCAGATCGCCGAAGCCGCCGTGGACGTCGGGATCGACCAGCGTCGAATCCGCCATGAACGTCAGGCTGTCGGCCACCGCCAAGCTGTCGGCGGCCAGCTGACGCAGCCACGCTTCCTGGTAGAGGTACCCTGGAAAGCTGTGGGCCTCGCCTCCCTGCACCACCTTCACCACCCTGGCAAATCCCTCGGGGCCGGCCACGTCGACCACACGGCCGCTCAGCCGTTCCTGAAACGCCGCGGTGATCTCGGCGGGACCGGCTTCGGGAATCTCCCGCATGGTCAGCAAGGCCAGGCGAGTGGCGAGGTAAGCGCTGCGGGCCAGCTTGGTGGATTCCTCGTCGTACTGGGCGCCGGGCCAGTCGGCCAGGAAATCCGCCGACCACGCCGTCGGATAGACCAGTTCCGACACCGGAAACACCGCGAGTTCCATCACCGAACCGGCACGCTGCATGAGGCGGGAGCTGTTCCACTCGCTGGGCCCGAAGACCAGGGCGCCGACCTTGTAGAAGTCGAGCTGGGGTCCCAGCAGAACCATCTGATCCACCGTGGCGGGCGCAAAGACAACCTCCGGCCGGGTCTCACGTACGGCGAGAACCTGGGTGCGGAAATCGGTGGCGGCGGCGTCGAAGACCGACTCGATGACCACCTCGCCCCCCAGTTCGGTCACCTCGGCCATGAATGCGGCGGCGAGATTGGCACCCTCGGGCGTGTCGGGCCGGATGATGGCGAACCGGCGCTTGAGCAGGATATCCACCGCCAGACTCGCCAGGATCTCAACCTCCATCGGTCCGGTGAGATTGGTCTGCAGGACGCGGTCGCCCAGCTGGCCGAGCCGTTCGTTGGTGGCCGTGGGCGATACGAGAGGGATGCCGTGCTGCTGGGCCACCAGCGCCGCGGTGGCCGTGGTCGACGAGAGCAGCGCGCCGATGATCAACTGGCAGCCGGCGTCCTCGCAAAGGCGTCGGGCGGCCAGGGCGGCCGCCACGGGATCGCCTTCGGTGTCCTCCAGCACGACCTTCCAGGGACCGTCGCCGGCCGGATCCTCGGCAACCAGAGCCGCCTGGACCCCGGCCTGGTAGGCATTGCCGAAGCGGGCGTACCGCCCCGTGAGGGGACTCAGCACGCCGATGCGACCGGGAATCGACTCCAGAGCGAGTCCCGTGTCCGCGGACTCGTCACCGGTGGCCAGCACGGGCGCCAGACTCCGCACGCCGATCTCCGCCGCCAGGGCGGCGACCACGGCGGGATCCAGGTCCGCCGCCACGGCCACGGCCTCGGATTCGGTGGTCTCGAGGGCCGCGCCGGTCTGGACATCGGCCAGCCGCGCCAGGACCCGGATCGCGTCCTCGCCGCGGCCGGCATCGGCAAGGCCCCGTGCCGCCGTCCGCATGGCGGCGTCGCGGTTCACGCTGCCGGCATAGCGATCGGGAAAGGTGAGCGCCAGGTCACGCGCCCGATCCAGGTCGGGCAATCGGACTGCGGCGGTGATCATCTTGGCGGCGACGGCATCGGCCAGGGCGTGATCGGGATAATCGGTAAGGAGTTGCGACCCCAGATCCAGGACCTGGGCGTCGCGATGCAGCAGGTATTCGGTTTCGAACTGATCGTAGAGAGCCCGCGCCTCGGCGCCGTCGTCGGACGATGTCTCGGGACCGCTCCCGGAACAGGCCATCAGGCTCAGGACCAGCAGCGATCCCAGCGCCAGTGCGATCCGAGTGGCCGTCAACGAACGCGGCATCATCGACTCTCCTCGTCTCCAGGCTCTTCGCCGGGAGGGGGTTCTTCGAGGACGCTCAACGGCACCAGGCTGTCCTGGACCTTGGCGAGCACGGTATCCTCGACATAGATGGGCGCCTTGGCGCGCAGGGCCAGCGCGATGCAATCACTGGGCCGCGCATCCACGGCCACCACCTCGCTCGCGCGAGCGAGGAACATCCGGGCGTAGTAGGTGCCCTCACGCTGGTCGGTGATCACGACCCGGTCGACACGGCCGTCGAGGCCATCGATCACCATGGCCAGCAGATCGTGGGTGAGCGGTCGGGCGAACGTCTCGCCCTGCAGGGCAAGGCTGATGCTCGCCGCCTCCGCATGCCCGATCCAGATGGGCAGGCATTTCTCCTCCGACGGCACGTAGAGCAACACCACCGGCGCTTTGGTGCGCTGGTCGAACGTCATTCCCGCCACGTCGACCTTGATCAAGGGCGTCGCCTTCTATTCCACGGTGAAGCTCTCCGACCGCAGGACCGTGCCCGCGCCGTCGAGCACCTTGACTTCCCAGCGGCCCGTCCATTCCGGCAGAAGCTTCTTGCTCGATACCGTGCGATAGCTCGGCGAGGCAACGTTCAGATCCACCCTGGCCACGGTCTTGCCATCGCGGTACCAGACGTGCGTCACCGTGGCGGGCTCGGCCGCCCCGTCGACGCGGGTCCGGCACCAGATCACTTCCACACCGGCCGGAAACGTGTCGCCCTGCCCGGTGAGGTTGCGAGTCTCGTAGTCGAAACCGGTCCCGAAGGCCATCTGCGGTACCGTGAGATCACTCTGTGCATCCTGCCCGGACACGGGCGAGACTAGCAGCAGAAGCGCCACAACCGCTGCGAAGCCGGCATTCCGTCTCGTGCTCATGAGCCGTCCCTCCTGGTCTGTCCTTCGGTCGTGCCGAGCGCGCGACCTGCCGGGACCATAGCAAAGGGCGGGCCGCTGTCAACGGCCCGCCCGGATCACGTGGCGCGAAGTCAGTCCTGGTCGCTGAGCTTGCGCAATTCCTCGATGCTCTTGGGCTGGACCATGCCGGGCTGATCCATGTTGTCCAGCATGAACTGGGCGTCGGCGGCGTAGCTACTCTCGGGATACCGCTTCACCAGTTCGTGGAAGAGCACCGACGCCTGCCGGCGGTCGCCCCAGGTGTCCAGGGCCACGTTGCCCGCCATGAACAGGGCGTCGTCGGCGTACTCGCTCTCCGGATAGTCGTCGACCAGCAACGCGAGTAGATCGAGCTTTTCCTGGGGATCCTTGGTGTAGAATGAGCGCTCCATCAGTTCCTTGGCGGTCTTGCCGTGACCGGGGCGGAACTCGGCGAAGTACTCGATGGAGGCATCGGTCAGGGCCGCCCGCATCCAGTCGTCGATGATTCCACGCTGGTACTCGTTGGTCATGTCGGCCACCACGCGGTCGTAGGACTCTTCCAGGGTCTGCGGTCGCTCGTACTGCCGTTCGTGCACCTTGATCACGTGCCAGTGCCCCTCGTACTCGACGGGAGGATTGATCCCCGGCTGGAAGTCCCAGATCAGCTCCGTGAATTCCTTGCTGTCCTTGACGAACGGAATGAAGCCGCCACGATTGAACCAGCCCAGATTGCCGCCCTCCAGCTTGGTATCCTTGTTGATCGACATCTCGGTCGCCACCGTCGCGAAGGCGCGGTTCTTCTGGGCGGTGTCGGAATAGGCGCGGTCGGCATCGGCCCTGGTCTCGCATTCGACGTGGCTGGCGTGCATGGTGCCGAGCCGGCGGTACTTGTCGCGGTGCATTTCGAAGTAGGACCGGATCTCGTCGATACTGGGCTCCGCGCCGTGAACGAGGTTTGCTCGAATGGCCAGGTCCATGGCCTCCCGGCGCTGGGCGATGAGAACCCGGGATACCACCGGCTCGAGGTGAAGCTGCCGATTCTCGGATTCCCGCACCCGGATCACCTCGTCAACCATGTGGCGCAGGAACATCCGGCGGCCTTCGGGTCCCTGAAAGCGGGTCTTCTCCTGCCGATTCAGCTCCTCGAACCGCATGTCGAGCATGGATTCGGTGATGGCCTCGCCATTGACCTGGGCGACCACGCGAGAGTTGTCCACGGTACCGTCGCCGAAGATCGGCCGAGGGCCGGACGCTGTCTGCGTGTCGCCCTGGCAACCGGTCAAGACCATCACGGTCGCCAGCGCCGCCACCGGGATCAGGATGTGCGCGAGCTTCATTGGGCGCTCCCTAACGCGGGCTATGATTTCGCCGGCCGCGCGGCCCGTGCGCTCGACCGACCATCCACGCTGGGTGGATCAGAGCAGTTCCTGCCGCCCGTCGTTCTCCAGGCGGTTGATGACGTCCTTGACGCGCTGATCGTCGCGGGAACGGCAGACCAGAAGCGCATCCCCCGTGTCCACGACCACCAGGCCTTCCACACCGATCAGCGCTACCAGCTTGTCGCCGACATGCACGACGTTGTCGCGACTGTCGATGCTGATCAGATCTGCCGAACCCCGATTGCCGTCCCCGAGTTCCGCGGCCAGTTCGCCCCAGGCACTCCAGCTTCCCAGATCCGACCAGCCGAACCGCGCCCGGATGACCTCGAACGCCGACAGCTTCTCCATCACCGCATAGTCGATGGAGTCGGCAGGACAGTCGGCGTAGGCCGTCGCCAGCGCCGCGGCAAAATCAGCAGAACCGTGGGCGGCCACCGCGGGCGCCAGTCGCTCGACGACGTCCGCCAGGTGCTGCCCTGCGGCCTCGGTGAAGGCGCCGGCATCCCATACAAATATGCCGCTGTTCCAGACGTGCTGTCCACCGGTCAGGTAGGATTCGGCCGTGGTGCGGTCCGGCTTCTCCACAAAAGCGACCCCGGCCTGGATGCCCTCGGCTCCCGGCACGTCGGCGCCGGTTTCGAGATAGCCGTAGCCGGTTTCGGGGCGAGTGGGCGGAATCCCGATGGTCACCACGCCGCGCGAATCCACGGCGCGGGCAAAGGCGAGTTCCAGCTGGTCGCGGAAGATGTCGCCGTCGGGAACGGCGTGATCGGCCGGCAAGAGCGCCACGGGAACGTCGCCGGCCAGTCGCGCAGCCAACCCCATGCCAAGCACGGCACACGGTGCGGTGTTCCGCCCCACGGGTTCGGCGATCACATTACCGGACGGCAACTCCGGCAGTTGATCGGCGCAGGCCGACGCCAGGTCGCCGCTGGTGATCACCAGCACTCGCTCGGCGCCGACCAGCGGCGCCACACGGTCATAGGTGTCGCGCAGCAAGCTGACCGGGGACGCCAGCGGCAGCAGCTGCTTGGGCCGACCCGTACGGCTGAGCGGCCAGAATCGCGTCCCGCGTCCACCGGCCATGATCACGCAGAAACCCTGGCTGGTCTTGCCCGCCATCGTGTTCCACCCCGGCTGGAATTTCAGAGCCGAGCGCAGCCGCTATTCGGCCTTGCGCACCGCTACCTTCACGCTGATCTGGACCTCGGGGTGCAGCTTCAGCGGCACCTCGAACTCGCCGAGTTCCTTGAGGGGTTCGTCCAGCACGATCTGCTGGTGATCCACCTCGATCGACTTCTGTTCGCCCAGGGCGACGGCGATGTCGCGCGCAGCGACGCTGCCATAGAGGCGGTCTTCCTCACCGGCCTTCGCATCGATCGTCACGGTCAGGTCCTTGGCGACCAGTTCGCGGGCCAGGACTTCGGCAGCGTCCTTGCGCTTGTGGTCGCGTTTGGACTCCAGGACCATCTTGTCGGCCACCATCTTGCTGGCGCCTTCGGAGGCCTCCACGGCAATGCCCTTGGGCACGAGGAAGTTGCGGGCGTAGCCACGGGCCACGCTCACGGTCTCGCCAATCTTGCCCAGGTTTTCCACGGTCTGTAGCAGGATCACGTCCATCTTGAACCACCTCGAGTCAGTGCGGCCAACGCGGCCGCGCTCAGGTCCGGTCGTCGTTCTCTGGCGGTCGGCGCAACCGCCTCAGATCCATCCACTGATCAGCCAAACCGATCAGCGCGCCGCCCCCGATCAATGCCGGGGCGAAGAACAGGGCCCCGAGGACCCAGAAAAGTATCTGTCCTACCAGCGGGAGCACCCGCCGCACCAGCCACACCTGGACGCCCAGTCCCTGGATGACGAGGAACGTCCCCGCTACGGCCACCAGGTTCCAGCCGATGACCGCGGCGTCGCCTCGACCGACGAGGCTCATCGCCAGGCCGCCGATGAGGACCCAAACCGACGCGAATGGCGCCCGCCATTCCGCCAGCGGACTCCGAGCAATCCGCATCGTCGCGGCCCCCGTCGCCCGGGCCAGGCCCCAGCCCGCCAGGAGGAACATCGCGGTCTGGCTGATCAGTCCGGCCAGAACCAGACTGGGCCAGAATCGGTCGACCATCCGTCGCGATCGGTCCGCGATCTCGTCGAATGCCGTCAGCGCGGCCTCACGGTCGCCCGGCGACATGCTCTCCGGTATCTGCACCTCGTACTGCTCACGCAGGTAGTGCATCTGCTCGGTCGCAACCTCGCTGAACGAGGTTCCCGCCATGGGCAGGACCACGTTGGGGATCAGCAGCAGCGATGTCACCGCCAGCAACGGGACCACTCGCCACTGTCGCTGCAGGAGCCAGCCTCCACCCACACCGGCGATGGTCAAGCTCGCCAGGATCCCACCGTTCAGCCCGCCCCCCAGCAACACGGCGAGCGTCAGAGCAGAGACCACTCCGATGGCCAGCCGTCGCCGGTCGGGATTCGCCAGCGTGGCGGCGACCCAGAGTCCAGGAACCACGAACCAGGTCACGAGCGCCGCCGCGGCCTGCGCCGCCAGTTCGTCACTGCCCGCGAGCATGGCCAGCAGGTCGGTGCCGACGATGGCTGCCACGAGCAGCACGGAGCGCGAGGTGGTCATGGTGCGCCGCCTCGCAGGTTACCGGTAGTATTCCTTCACGAACGGCAGCAGCGCCAGGTGCCGGGCCCGCTTGACCGCCGTACTCAGCAACCGCTGGTACTTGGCCGTGGTGCCGGTGTTCCGCCGCGGCGCGATCTTGCCCCGCTCGGTCACGAACCGGCGCAGGAGATCCTCGTCCTTGTAGTCGATGCAGACGTAGCCGAGCTTCGAAAAGAAGCAGGGCTTCTGTTTCCCTGGCCTTCTCTTCTTCTTCTTCTTCTTGATGCGCATGTTCTTGCGCGCCATGTCTTCGCTCCTTGGTTCGGTCGACAGCGCCGGCCGCACTCAGGCGGCAGCGTGGGTCAACCGCTATTCCTGGTTGTCGACGGCATCCTCGTCGCCCATTTGCTGGCGTCGCTTCGCCAGGGCGATACGGTTGCGCTCGGTCCAATCCTCGTCCACGACCACGAGATGCCGCAGCACCTTGTCGTCAAGACGCAGGAACCGATCGATCTCCGAGACGGCGGGACCTTCACTCACGAAACGCAGGAGCATGTAGTCGCCCTTGATCTGCTTTTCGATCTCGTAGGCCATTTTCCGCACGCCCCAGCGATCCTCGAGGGTGATCTTGCCGCCATTCTCGCCGACGATGGCACCGACGCGCTCGACGCGACGGCTCATCTCGGCCTCGGGCAAATCGGCCCGCAGGATGAAGACACACTCGTACTTCTGCACTGGAACACCTCCCTCCGGACAGGATGACCCGGTGTACTGTTCAGCGCGCATCGGCTCGAGGCCGATGGACCGTCAACCCGGGTAGGGCGGATCGTGGTACCGGACGCGATTTCGCGTCGGTCCGTATTGAGATTTTGCGAGGCCGAAGCCCCACACCGCCTCTCGGCGGATCGGGGAATATACCCCATCAATCGTTGGGAGGCAAGTCGGGTTCGAGCCTGATCCGGCGATTATGGTGGGAACCAGCCCGTTGGGGTCCTTCGACCAGAATGTCACCGAGCGCCGCGGCGCCGGCATCGATGAGGTCTTCGGCAGCCGCGACCTCATCGGGGGCGAAGTCCTGCAGCACGTAATCCGCCCAGATCTCCGGCGACACCATACCGGCACGAGGGCCGACCCCCAGGCGTAACCGGGGCACGCGATCGCCGCCGCAGGCCGAGATCACCGAGGCGAGCCCGTTCTGGCCGCCATCACGACCCGCGGCCCGGATCCGGATGGACCCGAGAGGCAGATTCAGATCGTCGCACACCACGATCGGCACCACCTCAGGCGGCACGGGAGCTTCGATCTGATCGGAGCCTTCCTCGGCCATCGGGTCCTCGGGCCGAGGCGGCACAGCACTCCCGACGGTAACGCCCTGCCGTTCGGCCCAGGCTATCACCGCTTCGCCGCTGCGATTCATGTAGGTGAGTGGCTGCAACAATGTCACCGGACCGGCCGGACCGTCCCCCACCGCCTCGCTGTACTCCGGCGTCTGCTGGTAAAAGACCAGCCCGAGATCCTGCGCGAACCGTTGCACGCAACGGAAGCCGACGTTGTGACGCGTGTCGCCATAGCGCCGGCCGGGATTGCCGAGACCCAGAATCAGTTGCACCGCCGACCACCTCCTCATGAAAAAGGCGAGGCGAAGCCGTGCTCCACCTCGCCTGATCGTCGCTGACCGCAAGCGTCGGGTCAGTCGTCGCTCTTCTTGTCGTCGCCCTCGCCGTCGCCGCCCTCGGCACCATCTTCTCCTTCAGCGCCTTCTTCACCCTCGACGCCCTCTTCAACCGTCTCTTCTTCGACGAAGAGGCTCACGGCCTTGATCACCAGGAGCTGCAGCTCCGGGTCGGTGGTGATTTCACCGGCCGGTGTCTTCAGGTCCTTGACGTAGATGGAGTCGTTGATCTCCAGATCCGATACGTCGATGGTGAGGCGGTCCGGAAGCTCACGCGGCAAGCAGCTCACGGTCACCGTGTCGAGCAGCTGCACGACCGCCGCCTCGTTGAACCGCAGGATCTGGGAGTCACCCTCGGCAACCACCGAGACCTCTACCTCCACGGGCTTGCCGCGGGGAATCTCGAGCAGATCCACGTGCATGTATACGTCGCTCACCGGATGCTGCTGCAACTCGCGCATGAGTGCGATGGGATTCTCCGACTCGCCCTCGAGGTCGAGATCGAAGATCACCGAGCGTCCGCCGGTCTTCTGCATGATCTTGGTGAACTCGGCGGTATTCAGCTGAACCTTGGTCGTCTCGCGTTCGCGGCCGTAGATGACCGCCGGGGTGAATCCGGCAACGCGCGTCCGCCGGTTCTCGTTCTTGCCCGTGGTTTCCCGATTGTAGACGTGGATCTTGACGAGGCCCATGGCTTCCTCCCGGTTGCGCGCGACCCGTTGGACTCGCCACCGGCGGTGGCAAGGATCCTCCGCGGGGACGCCATTCGGCGGCGTCCGCGCCCCCCGGTCCAGAATTCGACCAGGGCGATCACGCTCTTGGCGCAAAGGACCGCAAAAGAAAACACGCCTCCGCGACGGTGTCAAGCCGGCCCGCCGGTCGATGACCGTCAGGCCACGTCCGGCGACCCCGGTCGACACCAGTCGAAACTTCGGCGGATTCTAGCCGAACAGCGCCGAGATCGTCTTTTCGAGGTGGATGCGGTCGATGGCCTCGGCCAGGAGCGGCGCCACGTCGAGAATGGTGATCTTGGGACAGGCATCCCCGCGGTCGAACGGGATGGTATTGGTGACCGCGAGTTCCTTGAGCGGCGAGTCGTTGATGCGGTCCAGGGCCGGGCCCGAGAGAATGGGGTGCGTGCAGCAGGCCGCCACCGAACGAGCCCCGTGCTCCTCGACGCAGACGCGAGCCGCGCTGCACAGGGTGCCGGCCGTGTCCACCATGTCATCGAAGATGATGACATCCTTGCCGTCCACGTCTCCGATGAAGTTCATGACCTCGAGCTGATTGGCGCGGGGTCGCCGCTTGTCGATGATGGCCAGGGACACATTGAGTCGTTTGGCGAACGAGCGGGCCATCTTCATGCTGCCCACGTCCGGAGCCACCACGGCCGTGTTCTCGGGATCGATGTCCTCGAAGTGCTTCAACAAGACCGGCGCGGAATAGAGGTGGTCGAGTGGAATGTCGAAGAACCCCTGGATCTGCGGCGCATGCAGATCGATGGTGAGCACGCGGCTGGCTCCAGCCGCCGTGATGAGGTTGGCCATGAGCTTGGCGCCGATGGGGACCCGCGGCTGGTCCTTGCGATCCTGGCGCGCGTAACCGAAATACGGAATCACCGCCGTGACGCGCCGGCATGACGCCCGCTTCACGGCGTCGATTAGCAGAAGCAACTCGAGCCAGTTGTCGCCCGGTGGATTCGTGGGTTGGATCAGGAAGACATCGGTACCCCGGATGTTCTCCTCGATCTTCACCTGGATCTCGCCGTCACTGAAACGATTGACCTCCACGCTCCGCAATTCGGCGCCCAGGCAATCGGCGATCCGCCCGCTGATCTCGGGGTTGGCGTTGCCGCTGATCAGCACCAGTTCGTTGTACATCCGGCGTACCTCGTGGTGTTCCCCGGCACCGGGTGAGGGCGTTCGCCGTCACCGGGGGTACGGAAAATGCCCCGCATGGGGGCAACTGGACAGATGGCTGGGGCGGCAGGATTCGAACCTGCGAATGCAAGGACCAAAACCTTGTGTCTTACCACTTGACGACGCCCCAGCGGTGTTATCGAGACCGACCAGCGGCCTATTGAGATCAACCAGCGGTCCTTGCGTGGTCGAACGTCGACCGTGATCAGGATCGCCGCCACCGCGGCGGCGATCTAAAAACTCTCCTCCATCATGGAATCCGGGTCGTCATCTCTCGTGCCGCCGCTTCG
>PIVY01000433.1 GCA_003353795.1 bacterium | reverse complement strand
CCGGCTCGAGGACCGCTTGTCCGAGTATGCGCAGATCATGGGGTTCGTGCTGGTGGTGTGTTCCGCATTCACCGTGCTCTTCTCGCTGCTGATGCGCCGCAGCATTACGGTCCCCTTGGAGCAGGTCGTGGCGATGCTTCGCGATATCGCAGAGGGAGAGGGCGACCTCACCAAGCGGCTGGATGTCAGCAGCAATGACGAGATCGGAGTGCTGGCAAGCTGGTTCAACCGTTTCATCGATCAGGTCCATCAGATCGTCCAGGAGGTGGCTTCCGCCGCCAACGAGATGAACCACGGAGATCATTCGGCTTCGGTCCTGGCCGAGGCCGCGAGCTCGATCGCCGGCGGCACGGCCGAGATGGAGAACCAATCGGGCAGCCTGAGTGTGGCCAGCTCGGAGATGTCGAAGCAGACCACATCCGTGGCTGCCGCCGTCGAGCAGAGCTCCGCGAACGTGAGCACGGTGGCGGCGGCCATCGAGCAGATGTCCCAGAACCTGCGCAGCGTAGCGTCGAATTCGGATGACGTGTCGGGCCTCGTGACCAATGTCGCCGATTCCATCAAGCAGATGGGTACTTCTCTGGTGGCCGTGTCCGAGCGCTCGGCCGAGGCCGCGTCGACGGCCGTGCGGGCGGCAGAGGTGGCGGGGCGCACCGACGACACCGTGCGGGTTCTCGGCTCGTCCGCGGCCGAAATCGGCAAGGTCGTGGGCGTGATCAATGACATTGCGGAGCAGACCAACCTGCTTGCCCTCAACGCCACCATCGAGGCCGCGTCGGCGGGTGACGCCGGGCGTGGCTTCGCCGTCGTGGCGAGTGAGGTCAAGGAACTGGCACGTCAGACCGGCGCCGCCACCGAGGATATCCGCGGCAAGGTCGCGGAGATGCGCTCCAATACCGAGGGTGCGGTGGGGGCGATCCAGGAGATCGTCGACATCATCGAGGGCATCAACGAAATTTCGGCCACCATCGCCACGGAGGTCGACGGTCAGAGGATTACCACCGAGGAGATCAGCGGCCTTGTGGCGGACTCGGTCGCGGCCGTACAGGTGATCAATCGCACTGTTCAGGAAGCCTCCA
>PIVY01000432.1 GCA_003353795.1 bacterium | reverse complement strand
CCACAATGGCGTAGCGGCGGTCGTGGCCGGGACGGTCCTTGACGTAGGTGATCAGGGACTCGGGTTTTTCCAGCTTCTTCAGCAGCAAATGCACGAGATCCAGGTTGGGCAGCTCGTTGCGACCACCCACATTGTAGACCTCGCCCGCTCGACCGCCCCTCATCACCAGGTCGATGGCCGTGCAATGGTCCGAGACGTGGAGCCAGTCACGAACTTGCTGACCATCGCCGTATACCGGCAACGGTTTGTCCTCGAGGGCGTTGGCCAGCATCAGGGGAATCAGCTTCTCGGGAAACTGGTAGGGCCCGTAGTTGTTGCTGCAGCGGGTGATGCAGACATCGAGTCCGAAGGTGTGATGGTAGGCGCGACACAGGAGGTCGGCCGCCGCCTTGCTGGCGGCGTAGGGAGAATTGGGAGCCAGGGGCGTGTCTTCGGTGAAGCCCGGGGCATCGGGCTCGAGGGAGCCGTAGACCTCGTCGGTGGACACCATGACGAAACGCTTCAGGCCATGGTTCAAGGATGCCTGCAGAAGCACCTGGGTGCCACGGGTATTGGTGTCCAGAAAAGTGCCGGGCGCGTCGAGGGAACGGTCGACATGACTCTCGGCGGCAAAGTGGACCACGGCATCGATCTGCTCGTCGGCCAGCAGCCGTGCCACGAGATCCTCATCCCGGATGTCGCCACGAACGAAGCGGTAGCGTGGGTGGTCTTCCAGTCCGGCCAGGTTCTCGAGATTGCCGGCGTAGGTGAGCAGGTCGAGGTTGATCACCCGATCCTCGGAATGCTCGAGAAGCATGCGGACATGATTGCTGCCGATGAAGCCGGCGCCGCCGGTGACGAGGATATTCAAGGGTCGCTCCTTAGACGGACTTGTTGGCTCCGGTGTCGGCCACCAGTTGGCTGGCTTTCAGGAGCGAGGGAAAGGTGCCGGCGTCGGTCCACCAGCCCTCGAGTTCACTCCACTCCAGCTGTCCGCGATCGATGTACATGTTGTTCACGTCGGAAATCTCGAGCTCACCGCGATCGCTGGGCTTGAGCTGGCTGATCATCTCGAAGACCTGGTGGTCGTAGCAGTAGATGCC
>PIVY01000098.1 GCA_003353795.1 bacterium | reverse complement strand
GACGCCGTAGCGGCTGCGCCCGGATCGGGCCTCGAGGGTCGTGTACTGGTCGATCTTGCGCAGGTAGGGTCGCACGTGGTCGAGCGCCCGATGATCCAGGTGTCCGGCGAGTCGCCCCGCGGGGCGGTCCGGAGCCTGAGGTACCAGTCCTTCGTGAACTGTCGCGCCGCTGAGCGTCACCCGGTCGGTGCGGGCCACGCGGGCCACCCACTGGTCGGCGAGACTGCGGGCGCGCATGGTCCGGCCCAGGACGAGGTTCTTGCGGCGCACGTACCAGACATCGTGGGCTGCGAGGTCGCCGTGGCGCCGCAGATGATCCAGTTCGTTCGCCAGCTCCGCCGAAACCCGTTCGTCCGCGTCGATCCAGAAGAAGTACGGGGTCTCCACCAGGGCGATGGCGAATTCGCGGCTACGCGAGAAATCATCGAACGGGCGCTCGGACCAGGTCAGGGGCGGTCGGGCGGAGGGATCGCCGGCCAATCGGGCGAGCAGGTCGCGGGTGCCATCGCGGCTGCCGGTATCCACCACCACGATACGATCCACCGCGCTGCGGAGGCTGTCCAGGCAGGCAGGTAGACGGCCGATCTCGTCGCGGACGATGAGCACGGCGGTGAGCTGGTCCATGGGCGGCTCCCGGAACGGCGGCGGCAGATTCCCGTCGACACTCTTATTCTGGCAACCAGTTGCGTTGCAAGCAAGCCCGGTGCAACTTGGGCCGGCTGGCTGACAGAACAATCACGGAAGAGACGGAGGCAAGGTCTTGAGCCTGACTCGCGATGATGTCCTCGCCGCTCTGCGCGAGGTGACGGTCCCCGGAACCAAGGTCGACATCGTGAAGATCGATCTGGTGGGTAAGGTGGACATCGACGGCGGCGAACTCCTGGTGGAGATCGTGCGCACCACCGAAAAGGAAGAGACCATCGCCGCCATTTGCGAGGCTGCCGTGGCGCGCCTGCAGGCGTTGCCCGGAGTGACGTCCCTGTCCGTGGAAGTGGACGACCGATCCGAGAAGAAGAAACCCCAGGCCGCCGCCGGCCCCCATGGCCAGTCGCCCGATCCCTGGGCCGACCGCGAGAAGATTCCCGGTGTGCATCGGATCATCGCCGTGGCCAGCGCCAAGGGCGGCGTGGGCAAGTCGTCGGTGGCGGTGAACCTGGCCCTGGCTCTCGCGGAGGAAGGCCATCGCGTGGGGATCCTGGACGCCGACATCTACGGCCCGTCCCTGCCCACCATGCTGCCTCCGCAGGAACTGCCCGAGGTCACGTCCGACCGCAAGATCTTCCCCGGCCGCGCCGGTGACCTGCAGGTGCTGAGCATGGGCTTCCTCATCGATCCGCAGCAGGCGGTGATCTGGCGCGGGCCCATGGTCTTCAGCGCCGTGAAGCAGTTCCTCAAGGACGCCGTCTGGAACGAACTGGACTACCTGGTCGTGGATATGCCCCCCGGTACCGGCGACGCGCAACTGACCCTGGTGCAGCAGGTGCCCCTGGCAGGTGTGGTGATGGTGACCACGCCGCAGGAAGTTGCCCTGGCCGACGTTCGGCGCGGGGTGCAGATGTTCCGGCAGGTGGAGGTCCCGGTGCTGGGCATCGTCGAGAACATGAGCTACTTCCTCTGCCCCGACAACGATAAGCGCTACGACATCTTCGGCACGGGCGGCGGCAAGCAGGTTGCCGAGCAGTTCGACCTGCCGCTCCTGGCGGAGATTCCCATCGAGCCGCGCATCCGCGAGGGCGGCGACAGCGGCAAGCCGCTCATGCTGCAGGGTGAGAAGACGGAAGTGCGCGATATCTTCCTGGCCCTGGCCGGCAAGGTGCACGAGACCGCGGTGGACCACGCCGACTGACCCTGTTAGATTCGTTCCTGACAGGACCTCGCCGAATGTCAGGAGGATGAATCGATGAGCAACGGCACCGGAAATCGACGCAGTTCCACCATCCGAGCCCGCGACTGGTTCGGGTCTCGTTTACCGATCTTCTGGGACAACTGGGTGGCGGCGGCCGGTAGCGTGCTGATCGTGGTCACCGTTTTCCTGCTGTTGCTGCTGTTCATCCTGTACCTCTACAACACCCTCGCCGGGCACGAGTCCAATCCCTACGTGGACCTGATCGGATTCATGGTCCTGCCGGCCTTCCTGCTCGTCGGCCTGGGATTGCTGTGGGGCGGTAACCTGGTGCGGCGGCGCCGCGAGAAGCTGGGCGTGCGCCCCCACACCCCCATCGACGTGACCAGCGGTCGCTTCGTGCGCCGGGCCTTGGTGGTCACCGGTGTCACATTCGCCATGCTCGTGGGGTTGGGGCTCTTCAGCTTCGAGGCCTACCACTACACCGACTCGAACCAGTTCTGCTCCTACGTCTGCCACGAGGTCATGGCGCCCGAGGCTATGGCCCACTCCACGTCGCCCCATGCCAAGGTGAAGTGCGTGGAGTGCCACATCGGTCCCGGCACGTCGTGGTTCGTGCGGGCCAAGCTGTCGGGCATCCGCCAGGTCTTCGCCGTGCTGACCGACGATTTCAGCCGACCCATCCCCACTCCGGTGCACAACCTGCGCCCGGCACGGGACACCTGCGAGATCTGCCACTGGCCCGAGCGCTTCCACGGATCGCGCCTGGTCACGCACCCGCGCTTCGACGACGACGAGGAGAACACCGCCCAGACCACGGCGCTGGTGTTGCACGTGGGCGGGCCCGAGACCCAGCACCAGGGCTCGGCGGCCTCGGGAATCCACTGGCACGTGGATCCCAAGAACCAGGTGCGCTATCGCCATGTCGACAGCCAACGCCAGGAGATCATGGAGGTGGTGCAGTCCACGCCCGAGGGCGATATCCGCTACTTCCGCGATGCCGACGCGGACTCCGCCGACGGCGAGTGGCGAACCATGGACTGCCTCGATTGCCACAACCGTCCCACACACATCTACGACCTGCCTCACCGCGCCCTGGACACCGCGCTGACCGTGGGCTCCCTCGACGCCTCGATTCCCTGGCTGAGGAAGGAAGCCGAGCGGCTGCTGCGCGAACTGGAGCCGAACGAAGACACCGAGACGCTGATCAGCGAACGGCTGCGCGCCATCTACGCCGAGGAGCATCCGGAGGCCCTGGCGGCGCTGGAGGCGAAGCTCCAGCCCACGGCGGCCGAGTTGACCCGGATCCTCGAGCGCAACGTCTGGCCGGCCATGAACATCACCTGGGGCACCTACGCCAGCAATCTGTCCCACTTCGATAGCGAGGGCGAGTTCGGCGAGGGCGGTTGCTTCCGTTGCCACGACGGCGGCATGACCACGGCCGAGGGCGAGGAGATCAACTCCGACTGCGACGCCTGCCACGCGCTTCTCGCGGTGGAAGAGGCCGACTGGGAGGGGTTCGAGGGACTGGGCATGGAAGCGTTCCTGAGGCGCTAGCTACTCGCCGTAGCCCAGGTCCTTGAGGCGCCGGCGGACCTCGTCGTCCTCGTCGGCCCAGCCACCGCCCGACGCCGGTTCGTCGCCCCGGTCGGCGGCCACCGCGATCCGCCACCTGGCCAGGAGATCCTGCAACACGCGGAGCCGTTCTGGCTCCGCGTGTTGCTGATCGTCGCGCTCGACGGGATCGCGCGTCAGGTGGTAGAGCCCCAGCGGGAGTCCGGAACGCTGGGCGATCAGCTTCCAGGGACCCTGCCGCACCGCCACCACGTCCGGCCCGTAGGCCAGAGCCTCCGCCAGGAGCACGCGGTCGCCATCGGGCTGATCGGCGGCCGCGGGGCGACCCACGAGGCCCGGCATGTCGCCGGCAGGCAGGTGGAACGGGCCCAGGCCGAGCCAGCCGGCGAGGGTGGGGGCCAGGTCCAGGAGCGACACCGGGTCGGTGATCTCGCCCCTGGCCGGCACGCCGGTTCCCCAGCTCAGCCACGGCACGTGCAGGAGCTCCTGGAACTGCGTATGACCGTGACCGATGCCGCGCACGCGTCGCGGATCGTGATCCCAGGCGTGAGCCTCGGCGCCGTGCTCGCAGAATTCCTCGCCATGGTCGCTGAACACGCTGGTCAGGGTGTTCTGGCCCAGGCCGAGGCGATCCAGCCGTTCGTGGAACCGGCCCAGAGCCCGGTCGATCTGCCGGACCGTGGCCCGGTACACCGCTCGCTTCAGGGCGCGGGTGCGTCGGGCCGTCTCCGGAAGCGGCCAGCCGCAGAGGCCGAGGTGGGCCTCGTCATGAGCGAGATCTCCCCAGGCGGCCAGGTTCCGCAGTTCTTCCGCGCCGGGCTCGGCCAGATCGAGGGCCGACAGTTCGGGTCCGAGCAGGTCGTCAGGCGGCGTGGTTGGCTCATGGGGGTCGTTGAGCAGCACGAAGCAGCAGAACGGTCGGTCGGCGTGGCGGCGGATCCACTCCACCGCCTCGTCCAGGAGGTCGTCGCAGGCCAGATTGAGATAGCGGTGCTCGGCGAAGCTTTCGGCCAGACCGAAGGCGAAGAACTGGTTGGCGTAGATGGCGCAGGTGGCGTATCCGCGTCCGGCCAGATGGCGGGCCAGGGTGACGGTGCCGGGGCGCAGCCGGCGCGGCGGTTGCCGGTCCATGTTACGGATGTCGCCTGCGAGAAGGGCGCCGTGCATGGACGGCGTGAGGCCGGTGAGCGCGCTGGCGAACGACGGCAGGGTCCAGGGCGCCGGTGCGGTGACGTCCGTGAAATCGAGGCCGCCGGCGGCCAGGGCGTGCAGATTCGGGGTCAGGTCGGCGCTCACGTGATCGCGCCGCAGGGTGTCCACCCCCACCAGCACCAGATTCGGCGGCCCCTCGCGGCGCGGGCCCGGGCGGGACCGACGCAGTGGCCTCAGCAGAGCGCGCTGGATCTGCAACAGGCGAGCCTGCTGGCGCTGGCGGCGGACGATGGGCGCGAAGGGGTCTCGGATCACGATGCCGACGCTCCGTACGGGGCAATCTCGCCCTGGAACCTGGACAAGGCGGCCCGGTCGAACTAGGCTACGCCGCCATGAAGTTGCTGGACTATACAACAGAAGCCGCGCTGCTGCCGCGACAGGTTTGCGCCGACCTGTCTCAGGCGGTCAAGCGTCTGGCCCACGCCATGGCGCGGGCTGGACTGGCGCGCGACGCGGTGTTGCTGGCCCAGGACGTGCTGTGTCGCGAGGCCGAGGGCGGAACGGCGCTGCCGGAGGGGCTGACGCTGGCGCACGCGCGCAGCGAATCCACCGACGCGGTCTGCCTTTCGGTGGCCACGCTCACCCGGCCGGTCATGGCTCTGGGAGCCGACGGCGAGGCACGCGAGGTGGATGTGGTGGTGCTCCTGGCCGGTCCCGCCGCCGAACATCGCACCATGCTGCGGGTGCTGGCGCGACTGGTACGCGCGGCCCGGGCCGGAGTTCTCGCCACGAGGCTCCGGCAGGCATCGAGCCGTCAATCCCTGGCTCAAGTTCTCGAGGACATCGATACCGAACTTCCTTGATCCAGACTGTCACCATTGACGCCGCTGATCACAGAACCCTGCCTTGATTTTCCGCCCGCGATGCGCGTATTCTGTCCCACCCTTTCGCCGCGACCGCCGGTTCTTCTGCCGGGTATCCCGGCACCAGCTGACGCCAGTTCCCAAGGGAGAGTGTCTCCATGTCTCGAATCCGGAGTTCCGCACCCAGGAGTCCGGGGCTATGGCCCCTCGTCGCCTTGGCTCTGCTGCTGCTCCTGCCGGCCGGTTCCGCGACCGCCCAGGATGCCGACCACCTGCTGCTCAGTGAGGTGGTGGTCCAGACCCGCGATCCGATCAGCGATTTCGGCAGCCCCTTCATCGAGATCACCAATCCGACGGGCGCTGAGATAGACCTCAGCGACGTGTACCTGTCCACCGCCCAGGACGGGGTGTTGGGGCAGGAGTACTGGAACGTGGTCCTGGGTGAGGGCGCGGGCGGCGGCACGGGTGGCAATGTTCACGCTCGCTTTCCCGGGGGAATGACCCTGGCGCCTGGCGACACCCTGGTGATCAGCATCAACGGCAGTAACCAGTTCGACATCGGCTACGGTCACCTGCCCGACCTGGAACTCTTCGAGGATGGCGCCATTCCCGATCAGGTGCCCGAAATGGTCGAGGTCTTCACCGGCTCCATCGGCGCGGGCCTCGGGTCTACGGGCGCCAATACGCCAGCGTTGAGTACCGTCTACGACAGCATCGTCCTCTATCAGTGGGACGGTACCAGCGATCTGGTCCAGGACCTCGACTACTTCATCTACGGAACCAATACCCGCGTGCGGGCCGACAAGACCGGTGTGACCGTGGGGACGAGTACCTACCTGGACGACACTGCCGTTGCGAGCCAAACCAGCGCCGGCGCTGCTGCCGGTGTCCAGTCCGCTCACGTGCGCTTCGATGCCTCCGAGGTGGGCGAGACCCAGTTGGGCGGAAACGGCGCCACGGACCATGACGAGACCAGCGAGAATCTGGCGGCGTCGTGGCAGACCATCGCCAGCCAGGACCCGGCCACCGAGCCGGTCGCCTGGCATCCCCCGGCACCTATAGTGATGAGCGCGGCCAATGGCGGCGCCGCGGCAGACGCGCCAGTGAACGTGGAGGCCGATCTGGTTGCCTACGACACCGTTGTGACCGTGACCATCCATTACAGCGTCGACGGCGGTGGCTGGCTCACCGTGCCCGCCACGTCCTCGGGCGGCAACGCCTGGGTGGGGCAGATTCCCGGCCAGCCGGCCGACGCGGTGGTCGAGTGGTACCTCACCGCCGACGGATCCGGCGGCGGCACTGTCACCTGGCCGGTGGAGGGCGAGGGCGCCCCCGAATCCTACACCGTCCTTTCCGGAGGCACCGGCGAGGTCGTGAAGCTGCTTTTCAGCGAGATCTCGGTGACCAACACGGATCGCGAGTTCGTGGAGATCACCAACCCGAGCCTCAACGACGTCGATCTCAGTGACTACTACCTCTCGGACGCCATCTACGCCGAGGGCAGCCAGTACTACTGGCGCATCGCCGAGGGCAATCCGGACCAGACCACCGTGGGCGGCGGCGACTTCTTCGATTTCCACGCCCGCTTCCCCGCAGACTTCACCCTGGCCGCCGGCGACACCATCGTCGTCGCCATCGCCGGCTCCGACGCCTACTACGCAGCGTTCGGCTTCCTGCCGCACATCGAGCTCTACGAGGACAGCACGAGCCCCGACGCCGTGCCCGACATGCGGCCGGTCTTCGGCACGGCCGGCCAGGCGGACAACAGCATCAACGGCGTGACCAATCCCAGCCTCACCGACACCGACGAGTCGTTGACCATGTACCACTGGGACGGACTCTCCAATCTGGTCACCGACATCGACATCTTCTTCTGGGACAGCGACGGTTCCGGCCAGAACAGCCGGTACACCAAGACCGGCGTCACGATCAACGGCGAGACCTACCAGGACGAGACGGCGCTGGCCGACCAGCAGCCGTTCACCACGGCCATCTCCTTCGGCAACTCGTTCCACCGCACGGACGCCGCCGAGGGCGCCCAGCCCGGACCTCCGGGCAACGGCGTGGGCGGCCGCGACGAGGTGGGCGAGGACTGGCCCAACACCTTCTCGATCCAGCCTTATGATCCCGCCGAGCCCATCCTGGAAGCGCCGCAGATCCTGTCGGCCGTGTCCAGCCGCGCCTACACCGATCTGGACATCATCGTGCGGGCCACGGTGGCGTCGGCCGATCCGCTGGCCTCGGTCATCGTCTACTACACCCTCGACGGTGGCGACGAGATCGCGGCTCCCGCCGAGGACGGCGGCGACGGTAACTGGGACGCGATCATTCCGGGACAGCCGCTGGGTACGGAGATCGCCTGGCGCGTGGTCGCCGAGGATATCGAGGGCGATCAGGGCTTCTGGCCATCGGCCGGTGGTGTGATCACGACCGTCGTGGTCGATCCGCCCGACCCCGATACCCTGGCCCAGCATCTGATCCTCTCCGAGGTCCGCACCCGCGGGGCCGAGTTCTTCGAGATTCACAACCCCCTCGACCGGGACGTGCCCCTCGATCAGTACTACGTCACCGACGCTATCTACTCCTTCGGCAGTCAGCTCTACTGGCGCATCACCGAGGGCAACCCGGCGCAGGACACCGTGGGCGGCGGCCAGTACGACGATTTCCACGGCCAGTTCCCGGCCGGTGCGGTCATCGCGGCGGGGCAGACCATTACCGTGGCCCTGGCCGGCAGCGACGGCTTCTACGCCGAGTACTACCAGGACCCCGACTACGAGCTGTTCGAGGACGGTGACGAGGCGGACAACATTCCCGAGTTGCGGGAGGTCTTCCCCGGCAGCCTGGCAGCGGTGCAGGAGCCCTACGGCAACCCGCCCGGATTCTCCAACAGCGCCGAGATCGTCGTGCTGTACTGGTGGGACGGCGTCGACGACCTCGTCACCGACGTCGACGTGTTCTTCTGGGACAACAACGGCAGCGACGGCAGTACGCGCTTCAGCAAGAACGGCGTCACCTCGGGTTCGTCGGCGTACGGCCCCGAGCTCACCGTGGCCCAGCAGCAGCCCTACCTCGATCCGGCGTCCGGGCTGCAGAGCTTCACCCGGCGGTCGGCCGACGAGACGGGTGAGGACCAGGGAGGCTTCGGCAACGGCGTGGAAGGCCACGACGAGACCAGCGAGCCCTTCATGGAGAGCTTCAATTTGGTCGACGCCACCCCGGGACAGTTCGTGCCCGAGGCCGGCGAAGGCGAGCGCGGCGAGGTGGCGCTCAAGGTGCCGGCGCGAACGTTCGTACCGGACTGGGAGGTCTTCCCCATCGAGTTCACCACCCAGCGCAACAGCGAGACCAAGATTCGCATCATCGACATGGAAGGCCGCCTGGTGAAGACGGTCTACGACAGCCGTTTCGACGGTCCTGCCTCCACGGTCCCGGGTGTCTACACTCAGCGACCGTGGGACGGCCGCGACGCCACGTACGAGAAGGTTCGTGCGGGCACCTACGTGATTCACATGCAGGCAGTCGACCGGGTCACCGGCGACCAGACCGTCAAGACAGCACCCGTGGTCGTCGCCACGCGGCTGAAGTAGCGGGGAGGCAGCGATGTACCGCAGAAAAGCAGTGATTCCGATCCTCCTCGCCCTCGCCCTCGTCCTGGTCTGCGGACCGGCGCGAGCGGCGTTCGAGAACCTCATGGTCAGCCCGCGCGCCCGCGCCATGGGCGACGCCGGTGTGGCCGTGGCCGATGCGCCGTACGCCACCCAGCTCAACCCCTCGGCCCTGGCGGGCATCGATCGCTCGGGCGCGGTGGGGCTGAGCTACCTGCGCCCCTACGGTTTGTCCTTCCACGACCTCTACTTCCTGGGTGCGGGCTTTCGGCTGCCCAAGAACGCCGGCGCCCTCGGCGTCGGCTTCCGGCAGTACGGCGTGGACTACGAGGGTGTCAGCCTGGAACGGGAGACCACCGTCACCCTGTCTCACGGCATCGAGCTCTTCCGCGATCCCCACTCGTCGGTGTCGGTGGGTTACGGATTCAGCTTCAATCGCCTTGAGTTCGGCGAGACGGTCTCCGGCATGGACCCCGGCGACGACTGGGCCGTGGGCATGGACCTGGGCCTGACGGCCACGGTCCACGAGCGCACCCGCATCGGCGTGCTCATCCACAATCTCAACTCGCCCAAGATCGGCATCGATCAGGAAGAATTGCCGCGCCGCATCAACGGCGGTGTGGCCTATGAGCCGTACATCGGTGTGGTCACGACCTTCGAACTGGAGAGCGTGCACGGCGAGCGGGTGCAGTGGCACGGCGGCGTGGAACTGGAGCTGGTCGAGGGATTCGACCTGCGCGCCGGGATCATGTCCGAGCCCAGCAAGCTCACGGCCGGTTTCGGCTACGAGTTCAAGGGCTTCGCCCTGAACTACGGTTTCTCCACCGGCGGTGGCGTCCTCGACAGCAGCCACCAGTTCGGACTCACCGCGGCGTGGGGTGGTGAGGCGAAGTGAGAGCCCGCACCACACGCAGCGGCCCGGTTGCGTTCCTCCTCGCGGGGGTCGTGCTGCTGGGCTGCGCCGGACTGGCGGCTCCGCCAGTCGCGGCTGCCGAATCCGGGATGGCATCCGAGACGGTCGCGGCCACCACCGACGCGACCGGTCGCCCTTCCCTGGCGCAGGGCAAGATCGATCTGAATTCGGCGTCCCTGGAACAGATGCTGGCGCTGCCGGTGACCGAGGAGGTCGCTCGCGCCATCTTCGACCACCGCACGTACGTGTCCTATTTCAGTGATCTCTACGACCTGCGGGAAGTCCCCGGCGTCTCCCTGGATACCATCACCATCCTCAAGCCACTGGTGGCGGTCCTGCCGCCGCCGGAGGGCGACGCGGCCGTCGCGCGCATGACCGCCAGCTACCGCCAGGTGCGCAACTACCTGGGGCAGGAGGGGTCCAACGAGGGTCTGGTGGACGAGTATCTGGACCTCATGCAGGACCCGGCCAACATCAACGACCTGGATCTCTTCGAATTGATGAGCTTCCAGAACGTGTCGCCGGTGGACGCGGCCAACATCATCAAGGCACGCGAGCGGCTGGGCGGCTTCACCAGCGGTCGGCAGCTGCGCCGCGCCGAGGGGCTGCGCTACTTCGCCTATCGCAACCTGCGCGACTTCGTGATCTACGACGACGCGCAGCTGGGCGACGATCGGGTCCGTGTCGACTATCAGGTGCGCTACTACGACACGCCCATCTACGGCGGTGACGACGACGCGGCGTTCATTCGTGGCATCAACTCGCAGCTCGTGAATCCGGCCATGTCTCACAAGTTGCGCGCCGATCTGCCCCAGGGCTTCCGCGCCGGCGTACGCTCCTACCGGGGGCTGTCCGAGGCCAACTGGGACGAGACCATGAAGGCCTTCATCGAGGTCAAGAACAAGGACCTCGGCGCCCTGCACCTCAAGCGCGCCGTTGTGGGCAACTTCCGGGTGGCCTTCGGTCTCGGCCTGTTCATGGACAACACCGACTTCATCCATTTCCGCAAGACCGGTTTCGGCTGGAACAAGCGGCCCCTGGGCGTGCGCGGCGACCTCAGCCGGACCCACCAGTACAAGCTCACCGGCGCGGCGGCCGAGGGTTCGCTGGGCCCGGCCCACCTGACGCTCTTCGCCGCTTCGGACAAGCGCAGTGGAATCCTGAACTCCGACGGCACGATCAACCGCTACCTGCTGATGAACCCGCGCCCGACCGACGCGGCCATCGATTCCTTCACGACCCAGGTCAACGGCCAGACCATCTACCGCGAAGCCTTCCGCGAGGACCTCCTCGGCGGAAACCTCAAGTGGATGTTCGCGCCGGGCACGTACCTGGGCGCGTCGATGATGCACAGCAATTTCGATCGGGCCTTCGACGCCCAACCGACCACCATCATCGACGGTGGAGCGAGTTCCGAGTTCTGGGAGGCTCGCGACAGCGAGATCGCCGCCGGCTACACCAGCGTGTTCGAGGATCCGGAGGCTGGCACCCGGACCGAGTACAAGTGGCGTCGCATCTACGGGCTCGAGGGTCAGGCGGTGGTCAAGAACGTGGCCTTCCAGGGTGAGTACGGCCGCCTGCAGGATCCGCGCAGCGGATTCCTCCAGGGCAACGCCCCGGACGCGTACATCTTCAACACCTTCGCCCAGTGGGACAACTTCCACGTCCTGGCCACCTACCGAGACTACGATATCGACTTCGACAATCCGTTCATGCGGTCGTTCAGCAACGACAGCAAGTACGAGCAGACCATCATCGACAGCTCGTACCGCCTCAACGAGCCGCTCTACGTCTGGCTGAGCACCGACAACCCGCAGCCCAAGGGCGAGCGGGGCATGTTCATCGACATGCGCTACCGGATCAGCCGGCAGTTCATCATCAACGGACTGCAGTTCGACCAGTGGGAGCGCAAGGCCGACGGCGCTGACCTGACCCGGGTCACGGCCAAGCTGGAGTATCAGCCCAAGTTCAATCTCCGGTTCCGCATGCGGCACCGGGTCTCCAGCCGTACCGAGCAGAATCCGGAGGACGTGCGCACCTTCCGTAGCTGGGAGAACCGCATCCAGATGATCGCGATGCTGTCGCACTACAACCGGCTGCAGCTCACGTACATGACCGGAAACGTGAACTTCCCGGCCCGCCAGCGTCTGTCGTATCCGGCGCCTCCGGGTGACCCCGACGAGGAAGACCGCAGCGCCGTGGGCACAGCCGCGAGCCCCAGTTTCGCGTTCGAGGCCCGCTACGAGCACAACCTCACGCCCTGGTTGAAGTTCACCGTGGCCGGCACCGTCTACGATGGGTTCTTCTGGAATTTCGAGGGTAACGAGTTCGTGCTCCTGGACGCCGAGGGCTGGCGCCAGTGGTTCAAGGTCGAGAGCCGGATCTCCGAGCGCATGCTCGTCCAGCTCAAGGTGACCAAGGATCACAAGCAGCCCGGTTCGTATCTGGACATCCGGGACTTCGGCGACGACCAGCCGCCCACGCCCGACGCCAACTACATTCCGCGCGACGATCTCTACGTGCGCCTGCAGATCGACTACAGCTTCTGACGGCTCGTCCGTTCATGAAGAGAACGATGAGCGAGGAGAAGACGATGACCACGCTAGCGACCAAGACAATCCGCCCGACCACGACCTTCCTCGTGGCTCTGGGGCTGCTGCTTCTCGGCGCCGCTGCGCCCATCGGCGCGGTGACGCAGATCGAGTCGACCTACGGCGGCCAGAGCCCCTGGTTCACGGCGGAGCTGAACAGCCAGTCGGTCACCGGTGCGGCCAAGTACCGCGGGGGGATGAACAACATCCTCAATCCGGCGGCGCTGGCAGAGGCGAAGAATCTCCGCTTCGATCTCGGCGTCAACGCCGCGTACCACGAGGAAGACCGGTTCCAGCCTCTCTTCGACAGTTTCCAGAGCCTCGTGGACGACGTGGCCATCGCCAGCAACCAGAACACCTGGTGGGGCTACGGTTTCGCCATGGCGGCACAGCTGGATCCCGAACCGCTGCCGATTTGCATCGGCCTGTCGCTGGCCGACCGCTACCCGTTCGCCTACCGCTTCGAAGAGGAACTGCGCGACCCGGACGTCTTCAACGACCCCCGCGACCGCATCCTGGAGGAGCGGGTCTACGAGGTGACCGGCACCCTGCGCCAGCTCTCCCTGGGCCTGGGCATCGGCGCCACGTCGTGGCTCAACTTCGGCGCCTCGATCCACTACGCCTTCGGCGACCGCACCGAACGCTGGACCGTGCGGGACAACGATCTCGGTGACGGCGACCAGAGCTACGACAACCACAACTCCTGGGCCCTCAAGGGCGCCAACGCCAGCTTCGGCCTGCAGAGCCGCGTCCATGAGCGCGTGCAGCTGGGCCTGGCCTACGAGACCCGCCTCACGGTCGACGGCACGTTCGTGGTGAGCACCTTCGACGCCGGCGACACGGCGCCCACCGAGGTCGGTCGGCTCCAGTCGCTGCGTTATCCCGACTACTGGCGCTTCGGCGGCACCTTCTACCCGCGCAGCGATCCGCGCACGGTCTTCACCGTCGACGTGGTCTACGCCGACTGGACCAAGATGGAGGACAGCCGCGTGGGCAGCGAGACGGAGTTCCTGAACGAGGTGGTGGACGTGCGCATCGGTCTCGAGCACTCCTTCTACAATGGCACCGACCTGCGCTTCGGCTTCCGTCGCTACGACAGCTATGCCAGCGACGAGGGCGGGAATTCGGTCTTCGCCGCCGGGGTCGGTTTCCCCGTGCTCCAGGGTCAGCTTTCGATCTCGCTGGAGATGAACAAGCAGCAGACCCGCCTCGAGCATATCTTTGGTTATCCGGAGGACTTCGTGGCCGATGAGACCGCCCGCGTCGATGATCTCCGCACCCGCCTCGGCCTCGGCTGGACGCGGGAGTTCTAGCGTGGCCGATAGGAGGCGCCGCATGCGTACCGCGAATCTCGTGAGCCTCGCCCTGATCCTGATCCTACTTGCCGTGCCCGCCGGCGCCGCAAAGGACGAAGGGATCATGCGCGTCCACCTGCTGTGGACCAACGACCTGCACGGCCACATCGCTCCCGAGCCGGCGCGCTTCATGAACCCCGAGTTCCCGCCGCCCCTCGGCGGTGCGCCCAGCGCGGCGCGGTACATCCGCCGCGTTCGCGAGGAGGCCGCCGCGGCCGGCGAAGAGGTCCTGCTCGTGGACGTGGGCGACATGTTCCAGGGCACGCCCATCGGCAGCAAGACCAAGGGCGAGTCGGTGATCGAGTACTTCAACGCCATCGGCTACGACTTCGCCGTACCCGGCAATCACGATTTCGATCTCGGCCGCGACGTGGCCGAGGCCTGCGCTCGCCGCTCGAACTTTCCCTGGGTGGCCTGCAACCTCGTCGAGATCGAGACCGGCGAAGTCGTGGACTGGTGCGTGCCGACGCTGATGCTCGACGTGCAGGGCGTGAAGGTCGGCGTGATCGGCATCATCACTCCGGGCACCAAGCACATGAGCTTCCCGGAGAACATCAAGGGGCTCGACTTCCTGCCCATGGCGCCGGCCATCGCCAAGTATCGTGACATCCTGCTCGAGGACGGCGCCGACATCATCTTCCTCGGCATCCACGAGGGGCTACCCTTCGATCCCAAGGAAGGCTGGAAGCGCATCGCCGGGGCGGAGGAGACCGAGGCCGAGGGCGAGCAGCAGGGGCACCATGGCGCCAACTACTCCGGCGCCGGCGTCCAGAACCTCATGGAACTGATGAACGAAGTGCCGGGCGTGGACATCGCCGTGGGCGGCCACACCCATCGCGGCTACCAGGAGCCCTGGATCGATCCCGTGAACCACACCCTCTGCTTCGAGACTTTCGGCAACGGCTCGAGCATCGGCCACGCGGGGCGGCTGATCGACCGGAAGTCGAAGCAGGTGGTGGGCTGGGAGCCGAGCCACGATCGCGGCACCATCATCACCCTCTTCGAGGACGAGATCTGGCCCGACGCCGAGATCACCGAGGTCATCCGTCCCTACCAGGAAGCCACCGAGCGCGAGATGGCGCGGGTCGTCGGCGAGGCGGCCGTGGGCCTGCCCCGCGGCGGCGCCGGCAACAACGTCATGGGCAACATGGTCACCGACGCCATGCGCATGCGCTTCGATGCCGACTTCTCGTTCCAGAACCTGGGCGGCCTGCGCGCCGACCTGCCGGCCGGTCCGGTCACTGCGGGCGACATCTTCAGCGTCCTGCCCTTCGGCAACGAACTGGTCGTCGTCGAGATCGACGGCCGGATGCTCCGCCGCATCATCGAGCGCAAGCTTCGCGGCACCAGCAGCGGTCTGGTGATCTCCGGGGTGCGCATGGAGTTCGACACCACCCGTCCGGACTGGGACCGCGTCGTCACCCTCGACGTGCGCGGCGAGCCCTGGAACCCCGACCGGATGTACAAGGCCGTCTGCACCAACTTCCTGCTCGAGGGCAACAGCGGTCTCGGATTCCTGACCACCATCCCGGCCGAGGCGGTCATGCCGACCCAGGTGACCACGGCCGAGGCGGTGGAGTGGTACTTCCAGGAGTTCGGGCCGGTGCGTCCGCGGGTGGACGATCGCTGGGTGGAGGTCCCGGGCGCGAAGCAGGCGCCGAACCTCGCCACCGAGTACCTGCCCTGATCAGGGGGTGACCGACCGTGCCGACGATCCAGTGGACCCAGGCCATGAGCGTTCAGCATGACGAGCTGGACCGCCAGCACCAGCACCTGCTCGAGCTCTACAACAAGTTCGACGACGCGGCTCAGCGCGGTCGCGGCTGGCGCGAACTCCACACCATGCTGGGCGAGCTGGAAGACTACACTCGCGAGCACTTCGGCTTCGAGGAGGGGGTCCTGGCCGCGGCGCGGTACGAGGACCTGGAGCACCACTGCAATCTCCACCGCCAGCTCGAGCGCAAGCTCGCGGCCTTTCGGGAAGAGGTGGCGGCCGACCGGCGGGTCACCGTCGAGTTCCGCGCTTTTCTCGGCTACTGGTGGCAGAGCCACATCCTGGAGCACGACCAGGACTACGCAAAATCCCTGTTTTCCGCCGACGATGGGGATCACGAAACGTGAAGTCACGCGCCCCTGATCAAAATTGATAACTGAAGTTCCCCCAGCGGTTTGCCTCTCACCAGATTTCCTGAACTCGCACTCAAGCCGGTCCCGATGCGGCCGATCTCCTGTTTATTAGCCGGCGTCGGAGCGAGCCCCGCCCAGAGCTCGCTGGGACATGGACGTCCTCACCGGACACAGGATCGCGAGGTCGTGGATCGTGAAGACCCTCCAGATCGACAAGCAGAACGAACAGCTCCATCGTTTCTCTGATCGGATGGCCAAGATGGTCGTGGGACAGCCCGCCGCCATCGACAAGGTCACCGACAGTTTCAGCCGGCTCATCGCCGGCATCCACGACCCGGAAAGCCCCCTGCTCACGATGATGTTCATGGGCCCCACGGGCGTGGGTAAGACCGAGACGATCCGCGCCCTGGCCGAGACCATCTTCGGCAACCGCCGGGCCTTCACGCGGATCAACTGCCAGGAGTACTCCGCCCACTACAACATCTCCAAGCTCCTCGGCTCGCCTCCGGGCTACGTGGGCGGCGAGATCCGTCCCCTGCTCGCGCAGGAGAACATCGACCGCCACCACCGCAAGGCCGTGGAGAACCAGACCGGCCTGATCACCGAGCCCGGCAGCAAGCTGTCGCGGCTGTTCCCGCCCGAGAGTGAGCGCAACCTCTCGATCATCCTCTTCGACGAGATCGAGAAGGCGCACCCCAAGCTCTGGAATCTCCTGCTGGGCGTGCTCGAGGACGGCACCGTGGTCCTCGGCAACAACGAGGAAGTGGATTTCCGGCAGTCGATCATCATCCTGACCACCAACGTGGGCAGTGAGGCCATGGGCGCGCATCTGGCCCAGACCTCCATCGGCTTCGACACCGGTCAGAGTTCCGAGGCCCTCGACCGCGACATCGAGGACGCCGCCATGCGCGAGGCCAAGAAGGTCTTCCCCTTCGAGTTCCTCAACCGGTTCGACGACATCGTCACCTTCGACACCCTCAAGGACGCGCACCTCTACGAGATCCTCGACATCCTGCTGACCCAGATCCACCACCGCAGCCTGCGCTGCAGCGAGCCGTTCCTGCTCGAGGTCACGCCCAAGGCCAAGGCCTGGCTGGTGGAGGAGGGCACCGATCGCCAGTACGGCGCCCGCCCTCTGAAGCGCCTGGTGGAGAAGGAACTGGTCACCCGGATCAGTCACCTGATCTGCAGCGAACAGATCCGCAAGGGCGACCTCATCACCGTGGACATCGAGAAGGGCGAACTGACCTTCCAGAAGGAGACCGGCGGCGCCGACTGGGACGAGCTGGAAGCCCTGGGCCCCTTCGGCCAGGAGAAGTGGGCCGGCAGCGATCTGGGCGTCAAGGACGACGGCGGCGAGAAGGAACAGGTGAAGGAAGAGGTGGCCAACGTGCTGGCGGCCACCGGGGTGTTCCAGGACTAGTTTTCACTCGCGGCCATGGCGCCACGAGAACGAGCGGGCAGCCTTTCGGGGCTGCCCGCTCGTGCGTCCGGTGAGGTCGCGACCGGATGCTATTCGAAGAGGGACTTGACCGACGTGAGGGTGCGGCCCTCGGCCGGCACGGTGTCCTCGTAGCCGATCTCCACGCGCCACTCGTTGAGCACCGAGTCGCCGCCGCCCTCGGACCAGTCCTGGCAGACGATGGTCCAGACGCCGCCGCCGCCTTCACCGTGCCACTGAGTCATGTCGTGGTACGGCGTGAAGTCGGTGGGATACCAGCCCATGGGGTTGGTTGCGGGCTCGCCGCCCTCGGCGATGTGGAACAGCTCGAGCTCGGTATCCCAGGCCGAAATGACCCAGATCCGTAGATCGCTGGACCACTGGACGATGGCCACGTCGATGTAGACCCGGATGTCTTGGATGTAGTAGTCCAGATCGACGGTCATGGTCTGGGTGACCGCGGTACCCGGGCCGCCCGGCGAATCGGGAATGGTCAACGGCGTCGTGGAGGTGAAGGTGGCGGTTTGCAGCTCGGCGCTGGCGATGCTGGCGCAGAGGATCAGACCGAGGCAGATGAGGGCGATCACATGGCGCATCATGGAACTCCTGGGATGTTCGTATCGCCGGGGGCGACACGGAGTCAATTGAAGTTGAGCTGTCACTATTTTATCACAGATGGCGGCGAGGTGAGCTTGGTTTTTCATTTCTGGCACCATGTGTGATCGGTGCGCTCGATACGAGAATCCCTACTTTAGCGCTCGGATAGACTCGCCACGAGTTTCTGGCCCGAGCCTCTTGTATCCGCAGTTTTTGATACGTAGTTTCTATTTGCCCCCCGCGTTGGCCATGATCCTGGGAGGGATATCATGGCGCGCAAGTATTTTTGGATCCTCTCGATGGCTGTTCTCGCGCTGGCCGGCGCCACTGCAGCCCAGGAACTCGAGACACCGCTCTCCAATCATCTCGCCAACCGATCCATCTCCACGCCCACCGAATCAGCCGCTGCTGACGGCGTCGCCAAAGCGGAGGTCGACACGGTCTACCTTCTTGGCGGCAGCGACCCGCTCGACGGCAAGTTCGAGACCGCGGTCGGCTCGCCGGACTGGCACGGCTGGACCAGCGAAGACTTCACCAACGACGAAACCATGGCCTGGAACCTCAGCACCGAGGCCGAACACGTCATCGAGGGCGACCAGACCATGGTCTGCGGCACGACGTTGGAGGGGCCCAATGGCACTCCCGTCTTCGGCTACGGCAATGGCTGGTACAAGTACCTGAACTTCGTCTACACCGTGCCCGATCCCGATGAGTCGGTGCAACTCCGGCTCACGGGACTCATGCGGGTCTACACCGAGGAGGCGTTCGACTACGTCTACCTGCAGGCCAAGACCAGCTCCGGCTGGGTCCAGTTCCCGCCGGAATCGGTCTGGGACGGCGAGATCAACCGCCCGCTGGATCTCGACTTCTCCATCACCCTGGATCCCGACGACTATGTCGGCCCCGGCAACAGCCAGGCGCAGATCCGCTTCTATTTCTTCTCCGACGGCGGCTACTCCGACGAGGACGGTCTCTACATCTCCAACGGCGCCTGCCATCTGGACAACCTCAGTGTCTACATGGACGGCGGCCTCGTGGACTACGAGGACTTCGA
>PIVY01000431.1 GCA_003353795.1 bacterium | reverse complement strand
CGGCGTCGGTCTGCTGGGACTCCACGGTCACCAGGCGCGGCGTCTCGGTGGGATTGAGGAGCCAGAGCTTTCCGCGTCCGACCAGCTCTGTCGTGGCAGCCTTCTCGTCTGCCCACACCACCTGATCCAAGACGGTGGCCGCCGTGCCTCGCTCCAGGCCAAGACGCAGGGACACCGCCCGCTTTCCGAGATCGACTTCCACCGCGCCCAGGGCGGGAACGGCGATCGTGGACTGGCCTGCGGACTCCAGAGTGGCCTGGGTCGCGGCCAGTCCATGGGCGCGGAGGCGGGTCTGCACCGGCATCGCCTGCTTCGACCCCCTCCACACCAGGGCGCGTCCACCGCCACTGAGATCGATGGCCAGGGCCGCCCGATCTCCCAAGGCTGTGGGACCGTCGTCGAAGCGGGCGCCGGGCTGTCCCGTCGAGGTTCGCGCGATGAGAACGGCGACATCCGCATCGGGAACATCCACCGAGACGGGAAGTTCATCGAGAGCAATCACAGCCTCGTCGGTCAGGGGCAGGCGATGTCCCTCGAGGGTTCTTCCGAGGATCACCAGGCCGTCCTCGGTCACCGGAGCCACCGGTGGCGCCGGCACACATCCCTGGCCAGCGCGAGGGCAGATCCACACGTCGGTGCGGGCACCATCGAGGGCGAAGAGGCCCGTTCGACCGCCGATCTTCACCGCCGGCCACGGCGTGCTGGCGCTGATGGTGGTGCCGCCAATGAGGGCTTTGTCCCCCACGGATCGCGCCTTGGCGTCGTAGGCGGTGACCTTCACCGTCCCGCCCCGCTCGTCCAGACTCCACAACCGCAGGCGCGCCGGAGCACCCGCCAGACGCCGGGCCGCCACTCGTGGGGATCGACCCGCGGCACGGGCCAGGCTCTTCCAGGTTCCGTCCTGGTCCTCGACCTCGATGGCGATGCCGACAGTCTCGGTTGCCTGAACTCGCGCCTGGATGAGATCCCGCTTTGCAGGCAGATCCAGGGGCACGACGACCGTCTGGTCACCGATCTGGAGCTCCAGCGTCTTGCCGGCCTTGGTCTCGGCAACCCGCTGCTCCTCGGGAGCGCGGACATCCACAGT
>PIVY01000430.1 GCA_003353795.1 bacterium | reverse complement strand
CTCGTCCGCGGCCGCCGGCGCCTGGCGAAGCTCCAGGGGGAAGCGGACGCCGGCCGGGTGGTAGACATCTGATGCACGCGGACTCGATGAGGATCATGGGGGAGCTGCTCGACGAGCACGTTCTTCGCCAGGTGTTTCCCGGCACCGCCCTCGAGGTCGGGTCCTTCGACGTGAATGGCAGCTACCGCGACTTCTTCCGCGGCCGCGGCGCTCGAGGTTCCTTGGCCGCCTGGGAGTACGAGGGCGCCGACATCGTCGCGGGCCCGGGCGTTGACCATGTGATCGAGCCGTACGACTGGAGCGCGGTCTCCTTTGGCCATCCCGGCTTCGACCTCGTCATCACCGGCCAGACGATCGAGCACGTCAAGGACGTGAAGGAGTGGGCGCTTCAGTTTCTCACGGTGGTGAAGCCTGGCGGCCTCCTCATCATCATCGGGCCGCGCCGGATCCACGACCACCGACACCCCGTCGACTGCTGGCGGATCCTCCCGGACGGAATGACCTGGCTCCTCGAGGAGCTGCTCGGGTTCGAGCTCCTCGAGGTGCGGACGGACGGCGACGACACCCTCGGCGTCGCGCGGCGCCCGCTGTAATCGAGGAATCACGCAATTACGGGAATCCCGTAATCGGCCGTGGGAGGGGAGGGGGGCCACGGAAGGGCAATTCCGTTTTGTCAGCCGGGCGAATGTTTCGGTCGACGGGCCCCCCTGGATGAGGAGGGAACTTCAGCGGTCGAGGCTAACCTCACTCGTCGCCCGCGTCAAGCCACTCGGAGCCCCGCGAGGTAGTAGCCGGCCGCCCAGGCGACGACGTCGGCCGCGGCGTTGCGGAAGGTGTCCTGCGACGGGTGAGGGAACATGCCGGGAACGGTGACCTTCAGCGGGCGCTCGAGGAACTCCCACAGGACCGCGATCGCGACCGACTGGCCGAAGGTTGCGCCGGCGACCTGGGAGGCGATCCCGATCGCGAAGTGCCCGAGGGTGAAGCGGTCGACCAGGTCGTGATTGATGGAGCCGATCACAGTTTGCCTCCACGCCGGCGGCCGACCTCGTAGATCTGCTCGGCGGGGCCGAGGATCTTCTCCTTCCACAT
>PIVY01000429.1 GCA_003353795.1 bacterium | reverse complement strand
AGGTGTAGGGGACCGTCGCGGGAGCCACCGAGCGCAGGAGGGTACCCTTTGACGGCGCCACGGGCAGGTCCGGCAGGTCGACGTACTCGGATTCGAGGATCTGCACCACCATGGCGCGGTCGTCGGGAACGGAGATGGCGCGGCGCACGTCGGGAAGCTCGGGGTAACCGAACACGTCGCAGCGCGATTCGCCGTCGAGGCGGATCTCGTACCAGGTGTCGCCGCCGACAGTGACCGGCTCGGCCTCGAAGCCGCCAATGGTGATGGCATAGACGGTGCGGGCGCCGCTGCTCTCGAGAAGCTCCACGGTGAGGGGCTGGTCGCCGCCGAGGTCGATCCACTTGGCGGATGCGGCGGCGGGCAGGATCAGAAGAGACAGGGCGAGAAGGAACAGGCAACGCGAGCGCATGAGCGACCTCCGTCCGGGGTTGACGGTCGACCTACGAGCAGTCGAGCAAACTGGTTTTCAGTGTTCACGGTATCACCTCGCGCGGTCCCGATGTTGGGATACTACGCGCGAGGCGAAGATAAAGCGCCGGTCAGTCGAACAGGTCCTTCACGCCGCTCCAGGTCCGCGCCTCGACCGGCGTGAGCGTCTGCGACAGCTCGAACCAGCCGATGATGACGGCCCGGTCCCCGGCGGAGAGGTTGAATTCGACGACCACTTCCATGACATCGGCCACCGGGCCCGCGTAGGCCAGCACTCCCGTGTCGAAGCTGTACTCGCCGGCGCCCTGCAGATCGAGGTCCAGGCCCAGTTCCATGCCGTCGACCGCGACGTAGGTGTTGTCGAGGTCCTGCACGAACATGCGCATGAGGTATTCGGTCGAGCCGGTCGATAGGCTGACGCCGCCGCCGTTACGGTCGACCAGGTCGACGGTGAGCCAGCACTGGTCCTTCCATTCGGCGCCCCCGATGGCCTCGATACCGTGGCCGACGACGCAGTAGGCGTTGAGGTCACCCGTGAGGTCGTTGTCGACCGTGAACCAGAACTGGCCAAAAGGATCGGAGTCCTTGGAGTAGGCTACGGTCGCACTGCCGAGGGACGGGGCGGAGACCGCGGTCAGGTCCGGATAGTAGCTGACCTTGGGCTG
>PIVY01000428.1 GCA_003353795.1 bacterium | reverse complement strand
CGGACCCACATCCGCCTCTCCCCCGACGCACTCGGTCGGCTCAACGAGCGCCTCCAGGCCATCGAGGACCTGCTGCAGACGCGCGCTGACGAGGACGACGAGACGGGTCCCGACGATCAGTTCGTCTCGCTCACCCTGCTGCTGGCGCCGTTGCGCGGGCGTCGGGTCGAGGGAGACCACTCATGACGATCACCAGCCTCCACCTCTTCATCGCGGCCATGCTCGCATACTTCCTCATCGCGGGTCCGTTGCTGGCCCGCCGCGAGATCGCGAACCTGCTGCGGGAACTGCGGCGCGGGAACCTCGGCGCCCGGCAGACCGTGTACCGCTGGACCATCTTGACGGAATGGGGTCTTGTCGCCGTGTTCCTGACCTGGTGGTTGATCATGGGCCGCACGCTCGCCGACCTCGGGTTGCAGTTCACCGTGACCGGCTGGCAATGGATCGCCCTGGCGGTGTGCGTGGTCGCCACGCTTCAGTTCGTGCTCTACACCCACCGGACGAGCCGTGATCCGAAGTCACTCGCCGACGTTCGATCGCAGCTGAACGATCTCTCCGCCATGGTGCCCCACACGACCACCGAGTTGCGGACCTTCAACTGGCTCTCGATCACCGCGGGCATATGCGAAGAGGTCCTCTATCGCGGGCTGCTCATGACGGCGCTGGCGACGTTGACTGGCCTCTGGCCGGCGGTACTACTGAGCTCCGTGGTCTTCGGCGTCGGCCACGCCTACCAGGGCCCCGGCGGCATCCTGCGCACCGGGCTGGTGGGCCTGGTCCTGGCGCTGGTGGTGGTGTTCACCGGATCGCTGCTGGCAGCCATGGTGATGCACGCGGTGCTGGACATCGTGCAGGGGCGGCTGGTGTGGTCGGCAGTCAACGGAGATCCTGGATCGTCCACGTTCGAGGAAAAGCCGGCCCACAGCCCGGTATGACCGCGAGCATCAACCCCGCTCCCGGTACCACTGCATGGTCGCGGCGATACCCTCGGCAAGAGGCGTGGGATCGCTCCAGAACCGGGACGCGAAACTCGAGTGGTCCACCAGGAACGGCCGCCGCCACAGGTAGAGCATCTCGCCCATCTCGCGCATGTT
>PIVY01000427.1 GCA_003353795.1 bacterium | reverse complement strand
CGACGGCAGCGGCGTGAACGGGACCAGCGCGGACGCGGTCCGCTGGGTGCAGGTGGTCCCGTCGGTGGAGGTGGTGTTGACCACGGCCAGCCTGACGGTGGCCGAGGGAAGCCAGGACACGTTCGGCGTGTCGCTCAGCGCCGCACCGGATGCGGACATAACGCTAACGATCGCTCATTCGGGCGATGCGGACGTGTCGGCGGGCACGACGAGCCTGACGTTCACGCCGGCCAACTGGGACCAGGCGCAATGGGTCACGGTGTCCGCCGCGGCGGATGCCGACCAGACGAACGGTTCGGCGACGCTGGCGGTGTCGGGGCCGGACCTGGCGAGTCGGTTCGTGACGGCCACCGAGCAGGACGCCGCCTCGCCGACGGCGCCCCAGATCGAGATCCGAGGGCAGGGCCTTCCGATCGCCGACGGCGACACCCAGCCGAGCGTCTTGGACGGGACGGACCTCGGGGCGGTATCCTTGGGCGGGGCGCCGCTCCAGAGCACGCTGACGATCCACAACACGGCCTCGCTGACGCTGACGATACTGACCCCGCCGGCCCACGGCATGGTCACGGACAGCGGCGGCATGCTGACGTACACGCCGGTGGCTGATTACCACGGCCCGGACAGCTTCACCTACACCCTCAGCGACGGCCAAGGCGGCACGGACGTGGGAACGGTCAACATCACCGTTACCGCCGCCCCCGTCCTGAGCACCGACCTGAGTTGGCCCGTGGACCTTGCCCTGCCCGCCTCGGCCGACGAGGGCCAGCCCTTCAACGTAACCCGAACCTACGAAGTCGCCAATCAGCCTCCCGGCAACAGCTTCCAGATCCTCTACTACAGTAGCCCCGACGCCGTCTTCGGCGACGGTAACGACGTGGGCCTGTCCATGGAAACCGTCTCCGACCCCGCCGACTACGCCGTCGGCCAACACGCCGCGACCTGGCCCGTCACCCTCGACGAGCCCGGCACGTATTGGTTCTTCGCCGTACTCGACCCCGCCGGCATCGTCGCCGAGTCCGACGAGACCAACAACCTCGTCGTCTCCGCCGGGTCGATCACGATCAACGACGTCGTCCCGACCGTCACCATCACCGGCCCCG
>PIVY01000426.1 GCA_003353795.1 bacterium | reverse complement strand
TGAGGGCCTGGCTGCCAGCCCCGGCGAGGCCCGTCCCCACGAGCGCCGCCAGCATGTCGAGCCAGGAGATCGCGCCCTCGGCGCCCATGAAGTAACCCACGAAGGTGGTGAGCAGCACGAGCAGGACGAGCCGCGCCTTGGTCAGCTCGGCGAGGGCACCGAGCTTCTGGGCGCTGGGGCTCGCTGTGGCTTCGGAGGACATCATGGGACCACGACCTCGAGGCTGGCGGCGGCATGGGGTGCCGCCAGGCGAGCTCGGTGGTGGATCAGCAGGGCCATGGCCGCCACCGTAGCGAGGATGAGGGCGCCGGTCACCTGATGGGCCACGGTGACGAGCACGACCGGGATCGGCGCCTCGGCGGCCACCGGTGAAATGCCCTTGGCTACGTAGGCCAGCAGGCCGAGCGCGAGCTGCGTTCCGACGAGGCGTCCGAGCGTCCGCGCGCGCCGAGCCAGCACGTCATCGGGCGGCACCGCCTGCCTGATCCTCTCGACCAGGGGAAAGGTGAGCGCGGGTACGGCGAAGGCCAACAAGAGGTGCAGCTCGAGCAGGTTCCCGGTGTGGCGAAGCACGGCCCCCAGCACGATCTGGGAGTACGCGGCGATGGCGGTTGTGACGGCCCACTGCCGTAGCGACGCGCCGCCTCGTGACGCGAGGTCGGCCGGGGCCAGCAACCAGCTCGCCGAGGTGATCGCCGCAAGCACCGTGACGAGGGCGAAGAAGGCATGTGCGAGCGACCCGTGCACGACGGCCAGAAGCCGTTCGTCCAGCAGCACGCGGAACCCGCCGAGGAAACCCTGCACCGCGACGGCCAGGACCGCCACGGCGCCGAGGATCTTCACCCAGCGTCGTGCATCGAACTTCCAGAGCACCAGCGACAGGACCACGGTCAACAGCCCGACGAGTGAACCGAGCAGCCGGTGGGTGTGTTCGAAGCCCACGCCGCCCACCATGCGCGACAGCGGGAAGGTGAACATGTTCTGACCATAGGTGGTCGGCCAGTCCGGAACGGCCATGCCCACGTCCTGGCTCGTGACCAGGCCGCCGGCGATGAGCAGCACGAGCGTGGTGACGGCGGTTGCACACGCAAGCCAAAAGGCCC
>PIVY01000425.1 GCA_003353795.1 bacterium | reverse complement strand
ACGCCCGGATTAACCGGCACACGTCCTGGTACTTGGATGCCCAGTCGATGCCGGGGGCGCGCTGAGGCGCCTTGCGAGGAGAAGCTGTCATCGGGTCACCCGGTGCTGTCCTCGACGCGGCCGGCCGAGTTCGAGCAGCAGCTGGGCGAGCTCGGGGTCGTCGTCAAAGCGTTGCTCGAGGGCGTCGGCACACCGCTCCAGCAGGCCCGCTTGCCGCAGGATCTCGCGGTCCTGCTCGTCGCAGAGGTCGAGTGGGACGGGCTGGTCGTAGACGTTCTCTTCGCGGGGCCCCACGGTCATACCGTCCTCCAATCGGGCCCACCGGTCTGCAGGGACATCCCGCTGCACATCTCGAAGATCCTGGACCCTAGACGAGCGCCACGAAGCTCCTCCACGCGCTGCAATGGCTCGTTGCTGGTGAAGATGCAGGCCAGGCCTTCGTCGTAGCGGCGGCCAATGACGCGCTCCCAGAGATCCTGCTCGTCCTCCTGCTTGTAGCCCTTCGGTGCCGAAGTACGCCGGAGGTAGTCGTCCACCACGAGGATCGCGACGCTCGAAGCCCGATCGGCCGGAGACTGTTCGCCCTTGGCGCCGTACTTGCTGTGGCTCCGCTGGTCGCTGGCCAGCCCGGCCTCGTCCGTCCACATCACCGACAGGCCGCCAGTGCGTGCGTAGCCGACTTCCCTCCACTCCAGGCTGACAGGCGTGTCGAGCAGCCTCGCGACGGTCGCAGAAGCCAGGAGCGACTTACCGACGCCCACAGGCCCCTCGAGCCAGACCGAGCCCATCCCGGGCGCCCAGCCAACGAACCAGTCGAACGCGTCCCTGGACTCCGGGACCACGCAGAGGCCGCATCCGCTCAAGGCGCGGTTCCGCCAGCTACGGTAGCGTTCCTGTTCCAGGCGCGGCACCTCGAGCAGCTTGACCCCTGCCTCCTTCAGCGGCACGCCAGCACGACGGAGGCGGGCCCAGATGTCCGGCTGCTCCAGGACCACGAGCTTGGATTGTTTCCGCCGGGTCGCTTCGCCCTGGACGTACTCGACCCCGCGACGTTGCCGCGCCAGGCTGAGCGCCGAGTGGCTCTCCACCGTTGGGGACAGCTGGT
>PIVY01000097.1 GCA_003353795.1 bacterium | reverse complement strand
GCTTTGACGGCTAGGTGTACGAGAACACGGTCTACACACCGGTCACGCTGAATCTTAACTGGTACTGGTAGAAGCTCCCCGCTGCGATTCCTCCCATTTATTGATATCGAATCCGCCATTGCCGCTGTGCGGCGGCGCTCGCGGAATGAGGTCAAATCAACACCTCCGGGCTGCACATATGTAGCCTTCTCGAGGTGTCGGAAAACGGCGGGCAAGTCCAACCGGCCGCGTTGCAGGAACTCCGCGACCGGCCTACCCTGTCGCGATCACATTGATCAGCCATCACCCCCAGCGCCGGCCTCTCGGCCACCGGAGAAGGATCATGGACAGCATCACCCGCAAGATGGCCCGTTTCACCCTCGATCTCGCCTACGACCAGATCCCCGCTCCGTCCATCAAGGAAGCCAAGCGCTTCCTCCTCGACAGCGTCGGCTGCGCCATGGCCGCGGTGAACAATTCCGACATGGCCGCCATGTACCGCTTCACCGAGAAGCTGGGCGGCACCGCCGAGGCCACGCTCATCGGCAACGGTCACCGCACCAACGCCGCCAACGCTGCGCTGATGAACAGCCTGCTCGTGCGCGCCCTCGACTACAACGACATCTACTGGGAGCAGGATCCCTCGCACCCGTCGGACATCATCTTCGGCGCCATCAGCCCCGCCGAGGCCCTGGGCAAGAGCGGTCGCGATGTGCTGACCGCCATCCTCATCGCCTACGAGCTGGAGATGCGCTGGTGCCTGGCCTGCTTCCCGGGCGTGCGCGAGATCGGCTGGCACCACGCCACGCTGACCCAGTTCGTGAGCCCCTTCGTGGCCGGCAAGATCTATGGCCTCGACGAGGACCAGCTCGTGGCCGCCGCCGGCATCAGCGGTAGCTCGCACTTCACCGTGGGCGGCGTCGTGGCCGGTCACCTGACCAACATGAAGAACACCGCCGATCCCCTGGCCACCCAGGCCGGCGTGCTGGCCGCGCTCATGGCCGCCGAGGGCTACGAGGGCCCCGTCGAGGTGATCGAGGGCAAGGAGGGCTTCGAGCACGTCCTGCCCACCATCGATCTCAAGCCGGAGATCCTGCTCGACGGCCTGGGCGAGAAGTTCCTGATCACCGACTGCGGCTACAAGGCCTTCCCCACCGAGGCGCTCACCCACCAGCCCATGTCCGCGGTGCTCAACGCCATGCAGAACAACGGCCTGGTGGCCGAGGACCTGGCCAAGATCCACATCCAGACCACCGCCCGCGGCGCCGACATCCTCAGCGACCCGTCGAAGTACGACCCGCAGACCAAGGAGACCGCCGACCACAGTCTGCCCTACTGCCTGGCCGCGGCAGCCGCCGACTTCGGGGTCTACCCCAACTCGTTCAGCGACGAGAAGCTCTTCGACCCGCGCATCCGCGCCCTGCTGGGCAAGATCGAGGTGGTGGCCAACGACGAGATCGACGCCATGTTCCCGGCCACCAAGCGTGCCATCGCGACGCTCACGACCAACGACGGCCGCGAGTTCACCGAGACCGTCGACCACGCCAAGGGCAGTCCGCAGAATCCGCTCAGCGACGACGAGCTGATCGCCAAGTTCCGCGCCAACTGCGACGGCGTGCTCGACGCCGCACGGCAGGACGCGATCATCGAGGCCACCTGGGCCTTCGACGAGTGCGGCGACGTGGGAGACTACATGAAGCTGCTGGTGGTGTAGGACCGCCGAGGTCCTCGCGCCGCTGGTGGAGGACTCGATGACGATGATGAGCGGGGCGCGGAATCGCGCCCCGCTCACGTATTGTGCGGCCGCGCGGTGCCGTAGGTCCTGGAACCGAGCGTCACCTCCCCGGTATGTTCAGCCCATTGGTCCACGATCCAGGTGTCGGTGAAACGCTCGTGCGCTGCGGTCGAACTGTCGGACTCGCCGGATCACCTCCAGCTTGAATACGCGCCTGTATCGCTTGCGGGATGAGCTCATTTCAGCACCTCCGAGCTGCACATAAGTAGCCTTTTCGAGATGTCGAAAAAAGGCAGGCAAGACCAATGATCGAATCCCCCGCCATGCTAACTACTTGACGAGACTGACTCGCCGGCAATCCCGACCCGTCGCGCCCCGGAGTTCCAGCAGGTACACCCCGGCCGGCGCCGATCGGCCGTGGTCGTCGCGGCCGTTCCAGGAGGTCACGTGAGCGCCGGCCGGAAGATCACCGTCGAGGAGCGAACGGACGCGGCGCCCGCGCAGGTCGTACAGGGTGAGGGCGACGCGCTGGGCCCGATCGAGTTCGAAGCGACACTCGGTGCGAGGATTGAAGGGATTGGGAGCCACCATGGTGATCGCAGGTCCCCGGCGGATCGGAGCGGCGGGCGGCGTGGCGGTGATGACCGAGTCGCAGAACGCCGGCAGGATCGAAAGAACCCCATCCAGGTTGGTCACGACGAGCCGCGAGCCGACCGCCGTCACGTCGACGAGCTGTTGCCAGTAGATCAGCGCGTCGATTTCCGCCAGGACCTGGGGCGGATCGAACCCGCGCACGCTCAGGGCACCCGATGCCTCGGCGATGTAGACATGCTCTCCGTGGATGACGAAGTCCTGTGGGTCGCCGGCCAGATAACTGGTCGAGACGTCCCACATCTGAGGCAAACGGATCTGCCTCAGGGAGTTCGCACAAAGCGCGTACACCCAGCCATCGTGGGACGCCAGGGTACGGACCTCACTGAAGAGGTCAATGGCGTAGCCCGCGACCGGCGCGGTCGGGTCGGAAATATCGACGGACTGAAGGGCGTCATGATCGTCGACCACGACGGCGAGGTCCCCGACCAGGATGACGTCCGAGACGAGGTTTCCGGTGGCGAAGGTGCCGATGATCGTGGGCGTCGAGTGGTCGGACACGTCGACGACCTGCAGCCCGCTCCAGGAATCGGCGACGTACGCCAGCGAGCCCGCGAGCTGGACCTTCACCGCCAAGCCGGGAGTATCCACCGATCCCAGGGTCACCGGGCTGGCAGGATCGGCGACGTCGACGATGCGAAGCCCCGCCGCGCCGTCGGCGACGTAAGCACGGCCGTCCTTCACCACGACGCCGCTCGCGCTACCTGGCGTGTCGATGGCGCCGAGCAGGACCGGTGCCGTCGGATCGCCGGTATCGACGATCTCCAGGCCGTCGCTCCAGGCAGCCACGTAGGACAGCGAGCCGACGCAGGCCACCTGGCGAACCGACGCATCGAGGTCCAGGGAGCCGAGCACCGCGGGGCCGAAGGGCTGGCGAACGTCGACGACGTACAAGCGGCGGTAGCCGCCGATGAAAGCAAATTCGCCGGACACGTCGACGCAGTTCACCGAACTGAGCGCGCTGCATCTGCCGATCGACCGCGGCGCCGCCGGGTCGGCTACGTCGACGACCGTCATGCCGCCGGCCGCGACGAAGGCGCGATCGCCCACGAGCCGGACGTAGAAAGCGCTTGCCAGGGCGAGCGGCATCTGGGCCTGCGGTTGCGCGGGGTCGTGGACGTCGATCATGACAAGGCGCCCGTGCGAGCCGCCGTCGGTGTGCATGCCGACGGCACAGATCCAGTCGCCGGCGAGGTCCAGATCGAAGACCCCGTCCATGACGTCAATGGTCGTCACCGACACGGGATTTCCGGGGTCGCTCACGTCGAACACGACGATGGGACCGGCGCCGTCGAGGAAGGCATGGTGATCGGTGACCACGATCGTGGTGCCGCCCCCTCCTGTCGGCCGGCCGGAGATCCCGTGCGGCGCGGAGGGATCGCTCACATCCCAGATCACCAGTCCGTAATTCGAGGCCGCGACATAGGCCAAACCTCCCCGCACGACGAGGTCGACGATCGGATCGACCGTCGCGCCGTGTCCGACGACCACGGGCGCCTCCGGATCGGCGATATCGAGGATCGTCAGCCCCCCCGCACCGCCACCGACGTAGCACAGATCATCGACGACCGCCGTCACCTTGACCGTTGCCAGGCCGGTCCAGATGGACAGCAGGACAGGAGCGGTGGGTATCGACGCGTCGTAGATCCGCAGGCCACCCTCGTCGCAGGCCAGCAGTAGGAGGTCGCCGGCCATCGTGATCTGGCGGACGTTCGCGCCGGTGAAGTACTCATCGTGGACGACCGGCATGTAGGTGTCGTGGTCAAAGCACTCCTGGGCCGCGGCCGCCGTGGTGATCATCGCCGTCGCAATGAACGCGGTTGCGAGTACGTTCTGTCGTGTCATTGTGGTCCTCCCCACATTCCCATTCGGCACCGGAGACCGACGATGCGTCTCCTGAATGGTGCGTCTCAATGGTAACAGATCCTCGGGATGGGGTCGAGGCGGCGGGGCGTGAACTCGAACTCCCCCAGCCTCGGCCCCATCATTTTCCAGGTGTGATATAATAGAATCCGGCTTCAGGGGGTTTCATCGGGGAGATACGAGGCATGAACTCTCGCTTGGCCATCGTTCTGCTACTCACCTGCCTGGTGGCCACGGTTGCCGCGGCCACCGACTGCTGGGACTACTCGCTCAATGTCGACATCGACCCCATCCCCATGCCGCCGGGCTACCAGCGGTCCATGGCCGCCGGCCCCGACCACCTCTACGTCCTGACGTCGAATCCGCCCGGCCTGGTGGTGCTCGACGCTCACCAGCCGTGGGCACCGACCATCGTCCACACCGTGGATGAGTTGCCGCCCGACTCCGGATGGGTTTTCGTACGCGGCGATCTCTTGTTCATCACCGGCGGCTCACCAAACACGATCCACGTCTTTTCCCTGGACGATCCCCTGGTGCCTGCCTACCTGGCCACGGTCGATCATGGAGGCTCCAATCGTGTCTTCGAATATCGGGAGCCCTACCTCTACACCATCAACGACGAGAACGAACTGCTGGTCTACGACCTCACGGACCCGGCCGCTCCATCGCTTGCCGCCAGCCCTCTCGCCGAACACTCTTTTCGCGCCGGAACCATCGTCGACGATCATCTCTACCTCGCGCGAATCGACAAGATCGTGGTCTGCCGGCTCGATGCTCCCCTGGCGCCGGTGATCGTGGACGAAGTGGAGGTCAGACACGCGCGGTATTTCGCCCGATCCGGGGATGTCCTGTATGCAGCCTCGAGCCAGCTGCTGGTGTCAATGGACGTGTCCGATCCGGCAGCTCCCGACGTCCTCTACCACGACCCCTCGTCGTGGCCGCGCAGCGCACTCGCGGTCGTCGGTGACAACCTGCTAGTCCAACACGACTCAGAGGTCTGGTTGTTCGACACGAGCGATCCGGCCGCACCACAGCGGCTCTGGGAGCTTCCGGTCGATGGCTGGGTCAGCGGATTCCTCATGGACTCGGGTCATCTCTACCTGATGTACCGGGTCGGCGGGACCGGGGAAAGCGTCCTGGCGATCCGAGATCTCGTCGTTCCCCTGTATCCCTACCGCAGCATGCTGGAGATCGAGGGGAGTGCCGAGGGTGTCGACGTGCAAGGCAACCTGGCCTACTTCGCCACGGGATCGGGTCTGTCCATCGTCGACATCACCGATGGCGACGCGCCGGTTGAGCGTTCCCAGCTGACCGTGTCCGAGACCTCCCATTGGTATGACGACATCACCGCCGAATGGCCCTGGGTCGTGCTCGCTGAAAGCCAGTTCGATCCCGTGTTCCTCATCGATGTGACCGACCCCTACCAGCCCTTGCTCGCCGATTCCCTGGATCTCGGGCAAGAGTCCATCAACGACATCGTGCTGCACGACGGCTTCCTCTACGTAGCGACATGGGCGAACCTCCGGGCCTATGAGATCGCCAACGGTGAGTTTCAGTTGCGCGGCACCCAAGGTTACATAGTCTACGACGTCGAGCCCATGGGAGATTTCTTGCTGGCCTTGACTACATCACTACTACATGTGTTCGAAATCTCGAACCCCGGTCAGCTCGACTGGATCGCGGCCCACGACATGCAGGGAGCCACCGTGATCGCGGCCCTCGGCACGACGCTGGTGACCCTCGGTGGGCCCCTCAGACTCTGGAACATGGTCGATCCAACCGAGCCGGTTCTCCTGGGCTCGATCGAGGTCTCGGGCCAGGACTTGGCGCTGGGTAGTACCACAGCTTATGTCGTCGACCAAACCACTGGCATGGACGTGGTCGACGTCACCGATCCGAGCACACCGGAACTCCTGGGGTCGACTCCCAACAACGGCTGGTTCACGGGGATAGACTTGTCCGACGGCGCGGTGGTCATCGCCGAACGGCTGGGACACGGCCACTGTTGGCTGGCCTGGCCCCATTGCGACGGCATCGTCTCGTTGGAAGAAGTGGACCCCGACGAACTGCCACTCCCCCTCGCCCTGAGCCTTAGCGCAGCCCCGTCACCGTTCAATCCCCGCACCAGCTTCCACTTCGACCTGCCCGCGGCCACGACGGTGACCATCGACATCTTCGACCCCCGAGGGCATCTGATCCGCAAGCTGGTGGCCGGACAACGGTTCGTTGCCGGAACCCACCGCATCGAATGGAACGCCCGCGACGACGAAGGCCGCGGGTTGTCGTCTGGAACCTACCTCGCCCGCATCACCACGGGCAAGGGGAGGCAAGCCGTGACCAAGGTGGCGTTGGTCCGCTAGCCTCCACGTCCAGATCCGGGCGTCCACGATCCCCATCACCAACCGCGCCCACCGGCTGTCCCAGCGGCCCCCCACCGATCGGTTGACTCCCTCGAAGCCGTGGGCGACTATTCGCCCATGGCATACCGCCGGCGGTGAATCGCCGGCGCGCCCGCGACACCGGCGAGGCGTCCCGCCACCCGCCGCCGACCACTCTTCCGGAGCGTAAGACCATGCCCCAGACAGTCATCGAAAAGATCACGCAGGCCCACGCGGTGAACTGGCCCGCGGGCCGCGAGGTGCGCGCCGGCGACTATGTCACCATCCGGCCCGACCACGTCATGACCCACGACAACACCTCGGCGGTGCTCAAGAAATATCAGGGCCTCGGCGCGACAACCGTCGCCGACCCGAAGCAGCCGGTGTTCGCCCTGGATCACGAGATCCAGAACACGACGCCCGCCAACCTGGCCAAGTACGCCACCATCGAGAGCTTCGCCGGCGAGCAGGGCATCGTCTTCCATCCCGCGGGCGCCGGCATCGGCCACCAGCTCATGGTGGAGAACGGGTTCGCCCGGCCGGGCGGCTTCATGGTGGCCAGCGACTCGCACTCCAACACCTACGGCGGCGTGGGCTGCGTGGGCACGCCCATCGTGCGCACCGACGCCGCGGCGGCCTGGGCCACCGGCACCTTCTGGTGGCAGGTACCGTCCATGGTGAAGGTGGTGCTCGAGGGCGAACTGCGACCGGGCGTCACCGGCAAGGACGTCATCGTGACGTTGTGCGGGCTCTACAATCAGGGCGAGGTCCTCAACTGCGCCGTGGAGTTCACGGGCCCCGGCGTGGCGAGCCTCTCGGTGGACGAGCGCCTGGCCATCGCCAACATGACCACCGAGTGGGGCGCCCTGGTGGGCTGGTTCCCGGTGGACCGGACCACGCTCACGTTCCTGCGCGAGCGGGCCATGGTGCTGCGGTCGCGCGGGATCGAAGGCCGCCTCACCAACGACAGATTCGCCCGCTGGGAAGCCGCGCCTCCGCAGTCGGATCCCGACGCGGTCTACGCCGCGGAGATCGTGCTCGACCTGGCCAGCGTGAGCCCCTACGTGAGCGGTCCCGACTCGGTGCAGGTGGCCACCTCGCTGGACGAGTTGGCCGCCCGCGACATCAAGGTGCACAAGGCCTACCTGGTGTCCTGCGTGAACAGCCGCCTCAGCGATCTGCGCGCGGCGGCCGAGGTTGCGCGCGGAAGGAAAGTGGCCGACGGCGTGGAGTTCTATCTCGCCGCCGCCTCGCAGACCGTGCAGCAGGCCGCCGAGGCCGACGGATCCTGGCAGGCGCTCATCGACGCCGGCGGCCAGGTACTGCCGCCCGGCTGCGGTCCCTGCATCGGCCTGGGCACGGGATTGCTGGAGCCCGGCGAGGTGGGCATCTCGGCCACCAACCGCAACTTCAAGGGCCGCATGGGCAGCCGTGAGGCCGAGTGCTATCTGGCGAGCCCAGCGGTGGTGACCGCGTCGGCCATCGCCGGTCGCATCATCGGACCGGACGACATGATGGCGCCGGCGATTCCGCTCGAGCGGCGGCACGAAGCGTTCGCCGTGCGCGTCGAGGCCGGCGAGACCGAGATCCTCGACGGCTTCCCCGCGCGCCTCGAGGGCCGCGCCCTTTATCTGCCCCAGGACAATCTCAACACCGACGGCATCTACAGCAAGGACTACACCTACCGCGACGACGTCACTCGCGAGATGATGGCCAAGGTCGTGATGGAGAATTACGATCCCGCGTTCGCCGGCCAGGTCGTCGAGGGCGACATCATCGTGGGCGGATTCAACTTCGGCACCGGCAGCAGTCGCGAGCAGGCCGTGACGGCGCTGCAGGCGGCGGAGATCGCGCTGGTGATCGCCGGGAGTTTTTCGCAGACGTACCTGCGGAATGCGTTCAACAACGGGATGGCCTGCGTGGCGTCGCCGGAGCTGGCGATGGCCATGCGTGAGGCGTTCGCCACCGAGGTGGACGGCGGCGCGAAGACCGTGATCGGCGGCGACGCCGTGGTGCTGGACTTCGTGCGCGCGGTGGCCATCTGGCAGGAGCGGGAGTTCGCGTTCGCGCCGCTAGGGACTGTGGTGCAGGAACTGGTGATCGCCGGTGGGGTGGAGAATCAGGTGCGGGGATGATCTAGACCCGTTTACCGGGGACGGACGCTCGTACAAGCAGTGGGCCCGCGGCGATCGGGATATCGCCGCGGGCCCGTTTTTTCGGATAGTCAGAGCATCTACCGCAACGGCGCCGGCTCCATGTCGCCCTCGACCAGCCGGAACGCCGTCTCAAAGGCCGGCACGTCGAGAGTCTGACGCAGCCCGGACGGCCAGGTCACGGTCACGGACCGGGGACGAGGTTCGTCGCCGACCCCGAAATGGAGAGGCGCCACGGTGGAGTTCCAGGGATTGGCCACGCTGCGGACCTGGCGGACCTGGCGGACACCGTCGACCTCGAGGGTGACCACGGCGCCCAGAGCGTGAGGCGGGACGGTCGCCGCTGGAGAAAGCACCAGGGTCAAGCCGCGGCGGATTGTGAGGTTCTCGTAGAGCACCACCGCGCCCTCGGCATGTCGGCCCACTTCCTCACCGTTCAGCGCCACCAGATCGAGGTCGCCGTCGAGATCCAGATCCTCCGCCCAGATTGCCATGGCCCGGCTGGCCACACCGGCCAACCCCGTGGATCCGGTCGCCCGCTGGAACGTCCCGTCGCCGGCGCCGAGCAGCAGCACCGGCGCGGCGACGGAGTCGGGCGACCGCCGCACCACGGCCAGGTCGAGGCGGCCGTCATTGTCGAGGTCGGCCAGGGCGCATGACACGGGTCCGTTGATCCGTCGCGGCCGAGCTTCGGCGACGGGAACGGTGAACCGGATCTTCCCGGGAGACGACTCGTTCAGCAGCACCTGCAACTGGCCGTCGGCCAGCACCAGCACCAGGTCCGAATCGCCATCGCCGTCGACATCGCCTGCGCCTGCAGCGGCCACCTGCGGGCCCGCCGCAGACAGGCCGGAATCGGTCATCAGTTCCAGCTTGCCCTCGACATTGCGCCAGACACCCCGTTCCACTCCCATGGTCACCAGATCGGGAGCATGATCGCCGTCGAAATCCGCCGTCACGCCGACGATCCAGGAGTCGCCGATCCTCGCCGAGGCGTCCTCCGGTAACGTGGTCAGCCAACTTGTCCTATCGATCCACTGCCCGTCTTCGCGACCGAACAGGCGCGGCGGCGACTCGAAATTCAGGAGCAGCAACGATGGGAGTTCGGTGGGTGACAGCTGGAGCCAGAGCGCTCCGCGGCCTCGGCCTCCGGGGTCAGCCAGCAGGTGCTCGCACCCGCCAATCGCGGTGAATCCCAGCTCGCCGTCGTGGCGCCAGAGTTGCTTGCAAGACCTGTCCTGGCCGCGGTCGCCGCCGGCGGTGAGGAAGAGGTCCCAGATACCATCGCCGTCGTCGTCGCAGGCGGCAGTGCCGTGGTGGTCGCGGAGGCCGGTCGGGCGGGATGCGAGTTCGAGGGCCGAGAACTGGAGGTCGCCGTCATTGTGGAAGAAGGCCACGTCCTCGTCGCCGTGCTGGGAGAAGATCAGATCGCGCAGTCCGTCACCGTCGAGGTCGGCGAAGGTACCGCCGAAGGTGGCCGCGCTCAGAGGCAGTCCGGAACTCCTGACCACCCGGAACATCGGCTCGTTGCCGTGAGCGACAGTGGCGAGGAGGAGAACGACGGCGATGACGGTCGGTCGATGCATGCGCCGAGTATGGAAGACTCCACCGCCCGATTCAACCCAGTCCGTCAGGTCCATCACAACTCCGCCCGCACGGCCCAGAGATCAGGGAACAGCGGCCGGAACAACGTCGACCGCAGGTACTCCACGCCCGGCGAACCCCCGGTACCCATCTTCGCGCCGATCGTCCGCTCCACCATCTTCACATGCCGGTACCGCCACTCCTGGATCCCCTCGTCCAGGTCCACGAGCCGCTCGCACAGCTCGGCCAGAGCGGGATCGCCGCGATAGATGTCCACGAGCACCGCCTGCACACCGGTCGACGGCTCCACCGATTGAGCGAGGTCACGGGAGCGCGCATCCTGCGGCACGTCGAGCCCCCGCGCCGCCAGGAACGCGAGGAAGCGGTCCCACAGCGACGGCTCCACGAGACGAGCCTCCAGCCGCGCCCGCTCTGGCGACCCGGCGCCGAACCGCTCGAGAACCCCATCTCGCCGCGCACCCAGCACGAACTCCAGTTCCCGGAACTGAGCCGACTGGAATCCGCTGGCCGATTCCAACCGCTCGCGGAAGCTCTCGAACTCCAGGGGCGTCATGGTCTCCAGCACGTCCACCTGCGCCACGGCGATCTTCAGAATGGCCAGCACGCGTTTCAGCGTGTGCATCGACCGCGGCAGGTCGTCGCGCTCGAACAAACCGGTAAGGTAGTCGAGCTCATGAAGGATCTGCTTGAACCACAACTCGTAGACCTGGTGAATCACGATGAAGAGCATCTCGTCGTGGTCGCGGCCACCGGACTTGGGGCGCTGCAGGGCGAGCAACTCGTCGAGGGCGAGGTAACTGCCGTATGTCATCGGCTTGTCGGACACGGGGGCCTCCTTGCGGACAGCGATGGGCGCCCCGGTCGGCGCCCACCGCGTCGGTCAACAGATCGTCGCTATTGCACCAGCACGACCTTGTGCAGCAGATCGGCGGCGTCCGAACGCAGTCGTACGAGATAGACCCCACTGGCCAGATTCTCGCCGCTCTCGCCGCGGCCGTCCCAGCGGAACGTCTGGTTTCCTGCCGCGAACGAGCCGCTGGCCAGGGTGCGGACCCGGCGCCCGGCCAGGTCGTGCACGGTGAGCGTGCCGTGCGTGTCGGCCGCCAGCGCCAGCTCGATGTTCACCTGCGGATTGAACGGATTGGGATACGCGCCAAGCGTGGCCATGGCCGCCGGGGTCGATTCCACCGGCGTCGTTTCGCCGGCCATCTGCGCCTGCACGGCCACCACGTTGGAGTTGCTGCCGGGGCCGTCGAAGGTATCGACGATCATGGCCGTTTCGAGGTCGATGACGTAGACCGCCGCCGTGTATCCGGTGACCGTGCCGCCGGTGATAAAAGCCACGCCCTCGGAGTCGAGGATGTCGACGTCGCGCGCGTCGGCGGTGGCGTCCAGAGCGATGGGCGTGGTGCCGCCGCCCACGAGGTCGATGAGGTAGACCTCGTGACTGTCCTCGCAGGAGACCACGAGCAGGTTGTCGTCGGCGGTGATGTCCAGGCCCCAGGGGTCGTCGCCCACGGAGAACGTGCGGGTCATCATGAAGGTGTCGGTGGAGATCTCCACCACCACGTCGAGGCCGCGGTCGGTGACGTAGACGTGCTGGCCGTCGTGGGCCACCACCACCTGCCACAGGCTGTTGCCGAAGTCGCGCGTGCGCAGGATCTCCGAACCGTCGGCCGCCACCTCGACGAGGTTGTCGTTGTACCAGTCGACCACGTAGAACTTCCCGCTCTGCGGGTCGAGGGCGATGTTGCCGGCGCCCTGGTAGTCGGTGGGGAAGGGCAGGCTGCCCACCTCGCTGTAGGAGGCGGTGTCGATGATCTTGATCACCTCGTCGTCGCGCGAGGTGACCAGCGCGCGGGAGCCGTCGAGGTTGAAGGCCACGCCAATGAGGTAGTTGGCCACGGCGAAGCGCTGGGTCACAGCCTGGGACGCGCGGTCGATCACCACCATGCCGTCGCCCGAGGAGCCCACGAACCAGACCTCGCCGTCGTCGGGCGTGATGGTGGCGTCGTAGGGGTAGTTGCCCTCGGGCAAGAGGTCGACGGCGGCGCCGGCGGTGTAAGTGAAGAGATCGAAGGGGTAGCAATCGTCCGACGTGGAGCATCCGACGAAGCCGTCGAAGGCGAGCACGGACACCGGCAGCGCCAGGACCAGCGCCAGGATCAGGGGCGAGAGACGCATGAGAAGTTCCTCCTCGCAGGGGTCGAGTCAGCCGCCTGACCTTATCACAATTCAGCACCGTTCGGGTCGATGATGGTACAATGAATGCCTCGACGACCTCGTCACGGGAGAGCCTGCAGCATGCGCCACCACCCTGGTCTGTTCGCCGCCATCGGCCTGATCGCCGTCCTCGCCGTCCCGGCATTCGCCGCGGCGCCCGCGGTGTTCGACCACTCGCCGCCCCGCAAGTCCGGCGAGACCTACGGCGTGGCCGAATTCCGTCTCGCCATTCCAGCCGGCATGACGCAGGTGCGCGGAATCCTCTTCCGGGTGGCGCCCCACCTGTCCGATTCCCGCGGCGAGGTATCCGATCCGTCGCTGCTCGCCCTCTGCGCGGACGCCGACTTCGCCCTCATGGGCGCCCGCCTCGACGACGTGGGCATGGAGACCGGCATCGGCGACGCTCTCCTGCGCACCCTCGCGGTCTTCGCCGACGCCAGTGGTCACACCGAGCTGGAATTCTCCGCTCTCTACTGCGAGGGCTACTCGTGGGGCGGCCAGTTCGCCTACCACTTCACGGTGTGGCGGCCCGAGCGCGTCATCGGATTGGTGACCATGAAAGGTGGCTACCACCGCACCGATCCCGCGGGCGCGGCCATCCAGGTGCCGGCCTACTTCTTCATCGGCGAGCACGACGCCCAGTACCGCATCGACAACCTCACCGGCATCTTCGAGGCGCACCGTCCGCTGGGCGCGCGCTGGATCCTGGCCATGCAGCCCAATGCGGCCCACGAACCGGTCACCGACCGCGGTCTGCTCGACCCCTACTTCGACGCCGCGATCACACGCCGCCTGCCCGACGTGATCCCGCCCGACCGCGTGCCCGACCTGATCGACATCCCCGAGCAGTCCGGCTGGCTCGGCGATCGCCGCCGCCAGTTCATTGGCGCGTGGGACTGTTACGACGCGGGGCCCGACTCCGCCTGCTGGTTTGCGGAACGCGGCATCGGCGAACAGTGGCAGGAGTTCGTCTCGGCCGGCGCCGCCGCCGACACCATCGCTTGCCTGACCGGCGCGCCAGAGTGGACGCCGGCCTCGGTTCGCCTGCTTCCGAGTCGACCCAACCCTTTCAACCCGGCCACAACGTTGGCCTACGAACTGGGCGCGGCGGGCGTCGTGGACCTGCGGATCTTCGATCTCCGCGGTCGGCTCGTGCGCTCCCTCGTGACCGGCACGTCCATGCCGGCCGGGCTCCACGAGAGCACCTGGGACGGACGCGATGCCGGGGGCCGCAGCTTGCCCACCGGCTCGTACGTCTGCCGGCTCCAGGTTGGCAACGCCGTGGCCAGCAGTCGCTTGACCCTCTTGAAATAGGCGTCGCAGCCGCCGGGCTCCGGGTCGCCCGCGCTCCGGGATCTGCCGGGCCATCGCGCCTGATCATAAATCCTACTATTTTTCTATATTATCCGGCCGAACCATCGCCCGGTGATCCTCGTCCTCGCCCCTCGCCGCCGCCGCAACCTGCTCGAAGACGATCTTCCCCGGTACCTGCCGGATCCCTCTCCATCCCGCGGAGGGTCAAACCATGTCCGTGAACAATCGCTCCCAGCGGCGCGTCATCCTGGGTCTGGTCCTGGGTTTCGCCGCCCTCGTCATACCCCTCGGCGACGGTCCGGCCGCCCAACCCCACGCCTGGACCTACGCCGACAGTCATCCCGCCCAGAACCCCCTGCCCTGGGCTTGCGGCGGCGCCGATCCCGGCGCCCAGCTCATCAAGCAGGAGCACGGTAACTGGCACTGCACCTGGGGCAACGGCAACACGCCCGAGTGGGGCGCGGCCTTCGTCGGCTTCCACCGTCAGTTCATCGTCGACTACGACGTCTGGCGTCTCGGCCTCGGCGGCGACCGCGTCGAGATCTGGGACTACGGCCCCGGCGCCATCATCCCCGGCGACGACGAGACCACCAGCACGCCGTTCACCCACTGCCCCGAGTTCCCCGGCTCCTTCCGTCCCGCCGGCGCGATCTGCAACGGCTGCATGGCGCTGCCCAACTCGCTGAACGTGGTGAACATCGGCGCCTATCAGACCATGGGCCACGCCGGCGCCGTGCTCAACAGTTCGGGCTGGCACGGTTCGTTCCATATCGCGGCGGGGCAGGCGGGTGGCGCCTGCAACGAGGTCGCATCGACGGCATCCGCACCCCGCGATCCCATCTTCTGGATGGGCCACAAGAAGGTGGACGACGTGGCGCGAACGTGGCAGCGCCAGAAGGCCGCCGACATCGTGGTGGTCATCGACCGCTCCGGCTCGATGAACAACGACTGCGACGACACCGCAGACTGCGGCGGTCCCAATGACCCCGGTGACACGAGCTGCCGCCTCAACGCGGCCAAGAACGCGGCGTTGCTGCTGGCCGACCTCCTCGACGACGCCGGCGTGGACGGCAACCAGCACCGCATCGGCCTGGTGTCGTTCGCCAACAGCGCCAGCCAGGACGTGGGCCTGACCAACGCCAGCGGCGTGGTCACCGACAACGGCAACAACGACACGCCCTATGAGATCGCCATCGCGAACATGGAGGCCTGCGGCGCCACCTCCATCGGCGACGGCATCCAGAAGGCCATCGACATGCTCAACAACACCGGCGTCAATCCGCACCAGGCCATCCTCGTGCTCACCGACGGCATGCAGAACGTCGGCCCCGACATCGACGACGTGGCCGGCAACCTGGGCTGGATCCAGGTCTGCGCCGTGGGCATCGGCACCGGCGGCAACGAGAGCGACCTGCGTTCGGTGGCCGAGAACCACGGCGGCATCTTCATCGCGCAGGAAGACCTCGACTCGACCACGCTCACCCTCGAGAAGTTCTTCGTCGACTGCTTCGCCCAGATCTTCGACGAGGTCATCAACGAGGATCCCCATTTCCGCACCTGGGACGGCATGGTCTCCTATGGACCCATCTACACGGAGGTCCTGCCGGCGACGAGCAAGCTCATGTTCGCCTCGGGCTTCCGACCGCCGGCCGGCCAGGAACCCAATGCGGCCTGCCGGCTGCAGTGGCTCGTCACCTCACCCGGCGGCGACCTGGTGCGGGCGGGTCATCCCCAGGTCGAAACCGGCCAAGGACCGCAGTGGGCGCATCAGCGCGTGCATCTACCCTACATGGGTCAACAGCAGGGCCGGTGGACCGCGCGCCTCATCCGCCCGCAGCGGATCTTCTTCCACGGCTTCCCCACCGACTCCTACGACGACCAGGACGACGGCACGTCGCTGGTCCGCGAGGAGATCCACCGGCTCCTGCCCGGCGGCGGCCAGAACGTGCTCTACTACGAGGACGGTAATCTCACCGGATTCTCGGCCTACGAAGCGGCACTGGCCAAGGAAGTCGACGTGGGATTGATCCAGAACGTGGTGCGGGCCGGCAGTGCCGCCGAGTTCCACTCGCTGCTGCTGCAGGACTGGGACCTCATCGTGTTCGCCCGGCAGCTCGACGCCTCGCCCCAGGTCTTCGACTCGCGGCTCGCCGCCACGCTCTGCCGCATCCGCCGCGGCCTGGTCACTGACCTGTTCTCGCCGGCGGGCGCGGTCAATGAGCTGTACGCCTGCGTCGGCCTGGGAGCCGAGCCCGGACAGTACGACCTGCTGCAGGGCGACGGCCAGCTCGTGGTCGACCCCATCGCGCTGGTCCAGCGCCCCTACCAGGCGCCGTACCTGTACCTCTTCCCCGCCGCGGGCAACGAACCGCTGCTTGCTCAGGGCTTCGATCCCGCGGGCTTGCCGATCCTGGTGGGCACCGGCACGAACTGCGGGCCCCAGGAAGGCTTCTACACCAGCCACACCGCAGGCGTCGGCCTGGTCGAGCCGGCCAACATCCGGCCTCGCGTGCTGGTGGGGCAACAGATTCTCGCGACATTCGAGATGACCGAGCTGAACCGGCCCATCGGCGGCTGGGACGCCGTCCAGGCCAGCGTCGAGGTGGACGAGCCGGGCATTGGCGGCGTCACCATCTATCCTCTCTACGACGACGGCACCAATGGCGACAAGGCCATCGGCAACAACACCTGGACCGTCCTCGTCCCCGCCGCCACCACGCAGTCGGGACCTCACATCCTGCGCGGCATCTTCAACCTCACCCTCGGCGGTCAGACCGTGCGGCGCGAGGCGGAGTACTCGGTGATCGTGGAGAACGAACCCGAGCCCGAGTTCTGCACCGAGGTCGCCTGCAACGAGGAGTTCGCCGTGGCCGCCGGCTGGAACCTGGAGATCGGCCCGTGCATCGGCAACATGTGCCTCGAGGAACGGTCGTACGTGGTGGTGGCCGACGCGGACCGGCCCTGGCTCTGCATCGACGACGGCAGCGGCGAGCTGGTGTCCGTGGGCGCCCAGTACCAGTTCGACACGCCGCCCGTGATGCCGGGGCAGCCCACGTGCTTCTCGGACGAGGGCCCGCTGTATCTCTGCGTTCCCCCGGAGGCGTCGTTGGGCGACATGATCACCATCCTCGTCGAGGTGTACGACCCGAGCAATCCGGGGCTGCCGCCGCAGACCTGCCGCACGGTGTACACGGTGATCGCCGCCGACATCACGCCGGTTGACGACGTGCCGCAGCCGGCCAGCTTCGCGCTGCTGGAAGCCCGGCCCAACCCGTTCAACCCGGCCACGGAGATCGCCTTCACGCTGCCCGGCATGCCCGGACAGTCGCAGCAGGCCGTGTTGCGGATCTTCGACGCCCGCGGCCAGCTCGTCCGCACCCTGGTGGACGACCGTCTCGCGGCCGGCAGTCACCGGGTCGTCTGGGATGGTCGTGACGCGTCGGGTCGAGTGGTCTCGGCCGGCGTCTACCTCTACCAGTTGCAAGCCGCCGGCCAGTCGGCCAGCGGCAAGATGGTCATGCTGAAGTAGGCAACCGTTCGAGATTGCGGGCACCCGTCGGGTGCCCGCAGCTCGACGGCGGGTTTCGGGTCAGGCTACCCGCTCGTACTCCTCGACCGAAGCCGGTTCCGCGACTGCCGCGTCCTTTGGTTGCGACACGTCGCGCCCGATGAGCATCTCACCGATCCGCCGCGAGGCGCCCTTGTAGAATCCCACCTTTTCTTCCATCTCGGCCGGGTTCTCGAAGGTCCCGAAGATCATGTCCCACAGCGGCAGGTCGGCGTAGTTCGATCGGTGCCGGCCGTGATGCACGCTGTGACTCTCAGGCCGCTGGATGATGTACCCCAACCACCGCGGAGTACGAATGTTTGCGTGCTGGAACATGGCGTTGACGGCCACGAACGAGGCACCCACGGCGCCGGCCGCAGTGCTCAGGCCGAGCAGCGGGAAGAAGACCAGGCTCGCCCAAGTCACGAAAAAGAAGGTATCCAGGGGATGGGCGTAGTTGGCGCCCCAGGCGTCCAGGCTCTCGGCGGAGTGGTGCATCTGGTGGGCAGTTCTCCAGAGCAGATCCGACCGATGAGCCAGCCGGTGGTACCAGTAGTGTACAAGTTCGTAGACCAGAACGCCGACGGCGGCGCCGCCCCACGTACCCAGGGTACCGAGGTTGAGGAAACTACGGCCGTCGAAGATCCGAGCCCACAGCAGCGTGATCGCGACGGAGAGAGCGACGGTGGCGATGGTCACGCCCAGAGCTTGCAGGCGCCAGAAGCGGTTGGCGTCGAACTTCCGGTTTCGGATCACCAGGTCTAGGAGCAAGAAGGCGGGAATGGCCAAGAGTCCAATGGTTTCGGCAACGTTAGCAGTCATGGCGGGTCCTCCTGAGTCGAGACATTAACCTATACTGACCGGTTGGTATAGATAGGTTCGTCATCCAGAACGAAGAACTGCCACGGAATGTTTCTCATTTCCGAAAATATTTCGTAATACATTGTTATATAGTATGTTCCATACATTGCCAGACAATCAAGATGGAGTTACAATACCGACTGGACGGTTTATAAAAGGAGAAGGACATGGCAACCCGCACCCGCACGAATACCCGCGAGCGCATCCTCGAGACCGCCGAGCGCCTCATCCTGACCAACGGTTACGCCGCCACCTCGGTGGACCGCATCATCACCGGCGTCGGCATCACCAAGGGCGCCTTCTTCTACCACTTCAAGACCAAGAACGACATGGCCCGCGCCCTGATCCGACACTACGCCGACCTCGACCTCGCCAGGCTCGACGAGTACGCCACGCGCGCCTGGGCCCTGTCCAGCGATCCGCTCCAGTCGCTGCTGGTGTTCATCGGTCTCTATCAGGAAATGGTCGCCGGCATGACCGACGAGAATCCCGGCTGCCTCTTTGCATCCTTCTGCTACGAGAGCGGCCAGTTCGACGACGAGGTGCTGCAGACTCTCGACGACGTGATCATCGCCTGGCGCGAACGCATCGCCGACTGGCTGCGCGAGGCTGCGGCCGCTCATCCGCCGGTGCGGCCGGTGGACCTCGACAGTCTCGCCGACATGCTGACCGTGGTGTTCGAGGGTGCGTTCGTGGTGGCACGTTCGACCCGCAGTCCGGGTGTGTTCGCCGAACAGCTGCAGCACTACCGGCAGTACCTCGAACTGCTCTTCGACGCCTGATATCGCGGCTGCTATACTTCCGCCATGAGATTCACCGTACGCAAGCGCCTCGTGGTCTTCATCGTGCTTCCCATCTGCCTGATCCTGCTGGGCGTGGGCGCCGTCATGCTGAACGGACTCAACGAGCACCTCGAGGCCCGAGCCCGCGCGGACGCCGAGTACCTCGCTCGCGAATACGCGGGCCGCATCGACGCGCAGATCATCACGGTCGCCCAGATCGCCATGGCCACGGCCGCCGCCGTGGAGACCAATCCGGAGATCACCGAGCGGCAGATGTACGATCTGCTCCAGCGGCGCGTGGACCAGTTTCCCCTGGTGTTCGGCAGCGCCATCGCCTTTGCGCCCCATCGATATCGTCCCGACCGCCGGCTGTTCGGCCCCTACGTCTGCGAGGACGGCCAGGGCGGCACCCGCGA
>PIVY01000424.1 GCA_003353795.1 bacterium | reverse complement strand
CGCCAAAATCACCACCAGCAGCGCCACCGCCCCGAGACTGACCGCAAGCCCCCGGTTCCGCCGAGCCCACCGCGCCACGTGCTCCAGCGGCGAGGCCCGCCGCGCCAGGATCGGCTCGTCGTTGGCGAACCGGCGCAAGTCCTCCGCCAAGTCGTCGGCCGAGGAATACCGGCTCTTGGGGTCCTTGGCCATCGCCTTGAGAATGATCGTCTCCAGATCGGGCGGGACGTGCGGGTCGATCGACCGCGGCGCGACCGGCTCGGTCTGGGTGATCATCCGGACCAACTTGAGGCGATCCGACGTCTCAAACGCCGGCCGCAACAGGAGCACCTCGTACAAGGTCATCCCCAGGGCGTACACGTCGGACCGCGCGTCGCAGTCGCCGCGGAATCGCTCGGGGGCCATGTAGCGCGGGGTGCCCATGACGTCGCCCGTCTGGGTCATCGCCTCGCCGTCGGCCTGGGCCAGCCCGAAGTCCGTCACCCAGACCACCCCGTTGCCGTCGAGCAACAGGTTCGACGGCTTGATGTCCCGGTGAATGATGCCGTGGGCGTGGGCGTAGGCCAGCGCCTGGGCCGTCTGCAAGCCCACCCGGGCGACCGACCGGTAGAAGCGATGCCCGGGCGACCGCGCCGCCGATCCGGGCACGTCCCCGGTCAGCAGAGACGAGGCGATGGCGGTCGAGCCCACGTCGGGCCAGTCGGAATCGGCCGGCGCCGCCGGATCGCTCTCCTCGCCGGCCGGACCGGATCCAACCGACGACGGAACGGCGAAATCCGCCGCGTCGAATCGGTCGCGCATCAGGGCCACGGCGATCTCGCCGGACTCGGCGTGGTCGGTCTGCGGGGGCGTGGCCTGTTGGCCGCCGGCCTGGCCGGCCGATCCCTCCCGGCCGCGAAGCCGGCGTAGGTCCTTGATGACCCGGTCGAGGCTCTGGCCCTCGACCAGTTGCATCGCGTAGTAGACGTTCTCGCCGTCCTGACCGACCTCGAAGAGGGGCACGATATTCGAGTGGTGCATCCGGGCCGACGCTTGCGCTTCATGCAGGAACCGCTTGCGGGCCGAGGCGCTGTCGATCCAGCGGGGCGTGAGCACCTTCACCGCGAC